>JBBQFB010000062.1:0-18727 GCA_038321545.1 Gaiellales bacterium | reverse complement strand
GCAACGTCCCGAACACCGGCCTGATCACCAACCTGCCTGATGGCTGCTGCGTCGAGGTCGCGTGCCTCGTCGACCGCAACGGCGTCCAGCCGACCTTCTTCGGCGACCTGCCGGCGGTGTGCGCGGGAATCAACCTCGGCTCGATCGCCGTCCAGGCCTGCACGGTGGAGGCGTACCGGACGCGGAGCCGCGACGCGGTGCACGCCGCGCTCGGCCTCGACAGGCTGACGAGCGCCACGCTGTCGCTCGCCGACGTGCACCGCTTGGCCGACGAGCTGCTCCAGGCCGAGGCGGAGTGGCTGCCGGCGTTTACTTGAGTCCGGACGTCGCGATGCCGCGCACGAACCACCGCTGGGCGACGAAGAACAGCAGCAGGATCGGCGCCATGCTCATCACGTTCGCGGCCATCAGCAGCGCCGTGTTGGTCTGGTGCAGGCCCTGGAACGTCGTCAGCCCCAGCTGCAGCGTCATCTTCTCCTCCGAATAGATGGTGATCAGCGGCCACAGGAAGTCGTTCCACGTCCACATGAACGTGATCACGGCCAGCGTCGCCAGCGCCGGCGCCGACAGGGGCAGCACGATCCGCACCAGCACGCCGAGCCGCGTGGCGCCGTCGATGCGGGCCGCCTCCTCCAGCTCGACCGGCAGCGTGCGGAAGAACTGCCGCATCATGAAGATGCCGAAGCCGCTCGCCAGGTTGGGCAAGATCAGCGCGCCCAGCGTGTCGATCAGCCCGGCCGAGCGGATGATCAGGAACGTCGGGATCATCACCACCTGGAACGGGATCATCAGCGTCGCCAGGATGAGGAAGAACGCGATGTTCTTGCCGGCGAAGCGCAGGCGGGCGAACGCGTAGCCGGCGAGGCTGCAGAACACCAGGTTGCCGATCACCGACACGACGGTGACGATCATCGTGTTCATGAACCAGCGCGCCATGGGTGCCTGGGTGAGGGCGGTGCGGTAGTTCTGCCAGTGGATGCCCGACGGGATGATCACGGGCGGGAACCGGCGCGTCTCGGACACCGTCTCGATCGACGTGACGAGCATCCACAGCAGCGGGGTCACCATCACGAGCGCGATCGGGGCGAGCAGGAGGTGCCAGGGCGAGAACGGCAGCGGCCAGCGCGACTTCGGCTTGCGGCGGCGGGGGACGTCGATGGTGCTCATGACGAGTAGTGCACCATCCGCCGGCCGATCGCCAGCTGGATCGCGGTCAGCACGAGGATCGCCGCGAACAGGGTGTACGCGACCGCTGCGGCGTAGCCGGCGAGCCCCTTCTGGAAGGCCAGATCGAACACGTAGTAGACGAGCACGTAGGTCGAGAACAGCGGCCCGCCCTTGGTCAGGAAGTAGATCTCGTCGAACAGCTGCAGGGCGTTGATGGTCGACCACACGACCAGGAACAGCGTGGCCGGGCCGAGCAGCGGCACGACGACTCGGCGAAACGCGCCGAACGGCGTGGCGCCGTCGATCATCGCCGCCTCGATCAGCTCACGCGGGACGCCCTGCAGTGCCGCCAGGAAGACGATCACGTCGAACCCGATCCAGCCCCAGACGGTCAGGATGACGATCGCGTACAGCGCCTGGTTCGGGTCCTGCAGGAACCCGAACGGCCCGAGGCCGACGGTGCCGAGCGCCCAGTTGATCAGCCCGAAGTTGGGATCGAACAGCTGCAGGAAGATGATCGCGGTCGCGATGGTGGACGCGACGACCGGCACGAACACCGCGGTGCGGTACAGCTTGATGAAGCGCAGCGGCCGGTTCAGCGCCACGGCGATCAGCAGCGCGCCGCCGACCGACAGCGGCACGAACAGCGCCGTGTACACGACGGTGTGCCGGACCGAGTCGTGGAACAGCGGATCGTCTGCCAGCCGCTGGTAGTTGTCGAGCCCTACGAACGGCCGGTCGGGCGCGAGCAGGTTCGACTTCTGGAACGAGAGCACGAACGACCACACGATCGGGATCAGCCCGAACGTCAGGATCAGCGCCATCGCCGGCCCTGCGAACGCCCACCCCGCGGCGTGCTCGGAGTGGACGGCGCGCTGCAGCCGCCGGTTCACCTTGCGCCCGTCAACCGGCAGCGAGTACGGCGTCGGCCTGCGCGGCGGCGTCGGCGAGCGCCTGGGCGGGCTCCGCCTTGCCCAGGACGACGCTCGTGACGGCGTTGCCGAGGGCGGACGAGATCTGCGGGTAGGCCGCGATCGACGGCCGCGCCTTCTTGACGTTGTCGAGGTTCGTGGCGAACACGTCGACGCCGGGGAAGGAGGTCGCGAAGGGCGCGAACTCGGGCATGGTGGCAACGGACGATCTCGTTGGCAGGTGCGCGGTGGCGAGCGCGTCGGACAGCACCTGCTCGGGCGACGTCAGGTACTGCGTCAGCTTCCAGGCGGCCTCGACGCGATCGCTGCCGTTGTCCATCACCACCCAGGCATCGGGCCCGGCGATGGTGTCGTGGGTGCCGCCGGCGAACGACGGCATCACCTGCACGCCGTAGTTGGCGTCGGGGAAGTCGGCCAGGTTCCACGGGCCGGTGATGAACATGCCGATCTTCTTGCCGTTGAAGAGCTCGTTCGCCTTCGGGCTGTCGGGTGCGTTGTTGAGGTACAGCGCCTTGGCCTTCGCCAGGTCGCCCAGCGCCGTCAGCGCGGTGGCGCCCTGCGGCGAGGAGAAGGCCGTCTTCGAGTTGTCGGCCGTCATCAGGTCGCCGCCGGCCTCCCACAGCATCGCGATGTACTTCCAGACCTCGGTCTCGCTGCCGTCGATCGGCCACTCGAGTCCGAACTGGGTCTTCGAGGAATCGGTCAGCGCCTTGGCGTCGGCGACCAGCTCGTCCCATGTCCAGTCGGGCTTCGGCTCGGCCAAGCCGGCGGCGGCGAACAGGTCCTTGTTGTAGACGACGGCCAGGTTGTCGACCAGCGCGGGGACGCCGATCACCTTGCCGTCGATGGTGAACACGTCGCGCTCGCCGGCGGGGAAGTCGTTCCAGTTGTAGTCGGCGGCGGCCACCCGCTCGGTCAGGTCGACCACCTTCGGCGACGTGGCGAGCTGCGGCAGGTTGGTGCCGTACTGGTAGGTGACGTCGGGCGCCTTGCCGCCATGCAGGGCCACCGTCAGCTTCTCGAGCGCGTTGTCCGAGTTGACGTAGGTCATGTCGACCTTGATGTTCGGGTTCGCGGCCTGGAACGCGTCGACCTGGGCCTTCAGGGAGTCGAGCTCGGTGTTCGGCTCCTCCCCCGGTGCGGCCAGCTCGCCGTACCCGTGCCACATCGTGATCTCGACGTTGCCGGCGGGAGCGGCGCCGCCGGACGAGGAGGTGGACGTCGACTTGTCGCTGCCGCCACCGCAGGCCGCGACGAGGAGCGCGACCGCACCGCCGACCAACACCAGCCTGCGGCGTTGCCAGTTCGACTTCGACCGGTTCGTCCGTCGCGATGCCATCGATGAGCCTCCTGAGACCTTCGTCGTCGTGATTCGAAGTTCCCAGCCGACCACCCACCACGTCGAACGTGGGCCGGGGAGCGAATGCGGCGACGAATCACCTGCACGCTCGTGGACCGCCGATGATACTGGCGGCGCCGCGTTAGCGTCAAGCGGCGCGGACGGAGGATCGCGCCGGGGTCAGATTCGGGCCCAGACGCGCACCGTGTTCAGCGGCGCCTGCGGGGGCGTGCGGATCTGGACGAGGTCGCACAGCTGGTTCACCATCCACAGGCCGCGACCACTGAGCTGCTCGATGGTCGGGATGTGGCGGCCGGCGAGCGGGTCGGTGATGCAGCCGGCGTCGTGCACCTCGCACACGAGCGCGTCGTCCTCGTGCCAGATGTGCAGCTCGCCGCGACCGCCGCCGTGCCGCACGCTGTTCGCCGCCAGCTCGTTCACGGCGAGCACGCAGGCGTCCGTGCGGTCGGCGGCGAGGCCGTGCTCACGGGCTGCCGCGGCCACGGCGCGCCGGACGTCGCCGAGGGCGGGGCCGTCGAACGCCAGCCGGACGGCGGCGCCGGGCACCTCCGGCAGGTCCGCGCTGGGCGCCGGCTCCGGGTGGTAGTGGTCGCTCGCTGCCGTCGTGCCGTACTCGTCCACGCAGGGATGGCTCTGTCGCGCCCGCTGCAACACGTCGGCGGGCAGCGCACCGGTGTCGTACGGGCACAGCAGCTGGAAGGACGGGCGGTCGGCGAAGGCGACGTTGAGGAGCGACTCGTGCAGGTGGCACTCGTCCAGCTCGGCCTGGCTACGGCCCGCCCAGACCGGCTCGCCGATGCCGCGGACGGCGGCGGCGCCGGCCCGGTCCGCGAACGCGCGCCAGGCGGGGATGATGCGGGCCGGGTTGCGCCCGAGCTCGTCCATCGGCACGAAGGTGACCTTGCCGGCATCGCCACCGAGGGCATCGGAGAAGAGCCGGATCTTGGCCGGCGAGACGGCGACCAGCATGGGCTCATCGGCCGCCGCTCCCTCGCGCAGGAAGGGAAGCAGGCGCTCCATGTAGGTCCGCTCACCGTCGTAGAAGACGGCTTCGTGGTGGAAGCTCGTGCAGGCCACTACCGCGCGAAGTCCCCCGAGGGATCGACCCGTAAACCTTTTGGTCCGGCCTCTTCCGAGCCTCGAAGGTTTCCCGAGCTTCCCCCGGGGGACTCCTGGGTAATGAAGCATCGACGCAGACGTCTCGTACTCGGATCGACGGGCACCGCCATCGCTCTGGCGGTTGGTGCCGTGCTGGTCTACGACATCGTGGCCGGTGGCGTGAACCGCCCGCTCGTGATGGGCATCGTGATCGTGATGGCGCTCATCGTGGGCCCGCTGATCGGGCTGTTCATCTCGGCCCCGATGGAGGACGGCGAGATCGACGAGGCCGCCCAGGCGCGAGCGCCGAGCCGGCGCTGACGTCAGGCCGTTCGAACGATCCGGTAGCCGATGTCGATCTCCTCGAGCCCGAGCAGCGCCAGGTGGCGACGCTGCCAGGCGCCGCTGGCGAGGTCGGCGCGGAGCCGTTCGATGCCCTCGTCCAACTCGTCACCGAGGCCCGCGAGGTTGCTGATGTTCGCGCGGACGACCGGATCCAGGTACGCCTCCGGCCGCCGCCAGTAGGCCGCACAGAAGCCGTCGGTGCAGTCCTGGGGCACCGGTACGGGCTCGACGATGGCGCCGGGTCCGAGCAGCTCGGCCACGTGCTCGATGGCGGGGAAACGCGCCGCGTCGAACTCGATCGAGGCACGCAGGTAGTCGCGTGTCAGCCAGAACTCGTCCCCGTAGGCGGCGTCCCACGTCAGGATCACGACGCGCCGCGCGACCCGGCGCAGCTCGGCGATGCCACGCTCCAGGTCGCCCCAGTGGTGGATGGTCAGCACCGCCATCGCCGCGTCGAACGTGCCGTCGGCGAGGGGCAGGTTCTCGGCGCTGGCCTGCAGGCACGGCGCCGATCCCGGCGGCCGGTGCGCGATCATCACCGCCGACGGCTCGACCGCCACCACCTCGCGGCCGATCGGCTCGTACGAGCCGGCGCCCGCGCCGACGTTGACGACCGTCGCCGCGGCACCGAGGGCCCGGTCGATCTGCGCCTGGATGCGCGCGTCGGGCACGCGGGTCGTGCGGTAGGTCGTACCGATCTCGTCGTAGGTCGCCATCGTCGCTCCGGAGCACGATGATACCGGCCGGATCCCGCGCCCGCCGCCGTCCCGTGGCCAGGTGCGGTATGACAGCGGCTACACCCGAGCTGAAGGAGCGAGTTGGCGTTCGAGGTCGTCACGATGGGCGAGGCGATGCTGCGGCTGTCGCCGCCCGCGCACGGTCGCCTCGAGCACGCCGGCGCGCTCGACCTGCACGTCGGCGGCGCCGAGTCGAACGTCGCGGTCGCGCTCGCCCGCCTCGGCCGGCGCGTCGCCTGGGTGAGCGCGCTGCCCGACACGCCGCTCGGGCGCCGCGTGTCGGGCGCCGTGGCCGCGGCCGGGGTCGACGTCACCGGCGTCGGCTTCACGCCCGACGGCCGCGTCGGCCTCTACTTCGTCGAGTTCGGCGCCCCGCCGCGCGCCACCGAGGTGTTCTACGACCGCGCGCACAGCTCGTTCTCCTACGCCGTCGGCTTCGACGCGGCGGCGCTCGCGGGCGCTCGCTTCGCGGTCCTGTCCGGCATCACGCTGGCGCTGTCCGCGCACACCTGCGAGGTGGCGCTGGCGTTCGCGGAGGCGGCCCGTGCGAGCGGTGCCGGCGTCGTCGTCGACGTCAACTACCGCTCTCGCCTGTGGACGCCGGAGGCCGCCCGCGAGGCGACGTCGGTGTTGACGAGGACGGCTGAGGTCGTGGTCTGCAGCGCGCGCGACGCGAGCACCGTGTTCGGCGTGCCGGAGGGCGACGATCGCGCGGCGGCCCTGGAGTTCGCCGAGCGGTTTGCGCCCGCCGCGCGTCTCGTCTGTCTGACGTGCTCGGAGCGCGGCAGCGTCGCGGTCGAGCAGGGTGGCGCCGTCACCGCGCACCCCTCGGTGCCGGCTACCGTGGTCGACCGGTTCGGCGCCGGCGACGCGTTCGTGGCCGGAGTCGTCGATGCGCTGCTCGCCGGCGGCTCGGCGGGCGACGCGCTGGCGTTCGCCTCGCGGCTGTCCGCGCTCAAGTGCACGGTCGCGGGCGACCTCTCGCTGTTCAGCCGTGCCGACGTCAACGCCCTGATCCCGGGAGAGCTGCTGCGCCGATGACCACCCCCGACGACATCCGAGCCCGCATCGAGGCCGAGCGCCTCGTCGCGATCATCCGCACCGGCGACCTCGCCGAGGCCGAACGCATCGTCGCCGTGCTGGACGCGGTGGGCGTCACGGTGATCGAGTTCAGCCTGTCCGGCAGCGCCGCGCTGCCCGCGCTGCGGGCCACCATCGAGCGCTACGGGGAGCGGCTCACGCTCGGCACCGGCACCGTCGTGCACCCGCGCGACGTCGAGGCATCGGTCGCAGCCGGCGCCACCTTCCTGGTCGCGCCCAACGTCGACCGCGCGGTGTGCGAGGAGGCCGGCCGGATCGGCGTGCTGCACATCCCGGGCGCGCTGACGCCGACCGAGGTGGCGCTCGGCATGAGCCTGGGCGCGCCGATCGTGAAGCTGTTCCCCGCGGCCCGCCTGGGGCCGGCGTATGTGAAGGACCTGCGCGGGCCGTTCCCTGGCGTTCGCCTGCTGGCGACGGGCGGCGTGACGGCCGCCAACGCGCCCGAGTTCCTCGCCGCCGGCTGCATCGCCGTCGCCGCGGGAGGCGCGCTCACGAGCGGCGACCCGGAGGCTGCGCGCCAGCTGCTGCTCGCGACGCGCTAGTGCGGGACGCGTTGCGACCGCCGCGATCGGCGACGGCCGCAACATGATCCGTCAGCCCACGCCTGGCCCGCTCGACTCCTCGCCCAGGAAGTCCGGCCCGATGATCTGCTGGTCGACTGCCGCCTGGCCGATGTAGCACTCCCACTCGGTGCCGTCGGAGACGATCGAGCGACAGCCCCCGTTGACGTGGCTGGAGGCGTCGACGGTCGCCTCGACGGTGCCCTTCCAGTCCGACACCTCCGGGGCCGGGGCGCGGCCCAGCAGGCAGTGGAACTCGACGTTCTTCTTGACGACGGTGCACGTCGGCTCCGTGCCGGCGAGGCTGAGGGTGCCGGCGGGCATGCTGGCCGCGACCTCGTCGTTGCCGATCAGCCGGTCGGCGGCGACGGCGACGGCCGGGATTCCGATCGCCACGGCGATGCCGATCAGCACGATCCGCCGGCGACGACGGCGGACCGGCGGCCGGGCGGCCGCGAGGTCGACCGGCGGCAGGGCGGCCGCGAGGTCGACGGCGGGTGCTGCCCGGTCGGCTGCCGCGAGGTCGTCTGCGGCGGCCCGCTGGAGCGCGTCGCCGAGCTGCATCAGGTCGGGGGAGAGGTGCTCGGTCATCGTCGTGCCTCCGAGGGATCGATCAGCTGTGAACGGAGTGTGGAGAGCCCGCGCGAGACGCGAGCGCGAGCCGCCTGCTCCGTCGTTTCGAGGTGATCGGCGATCTCGTCGTAGCCGAGGTCGTCGACGACGCGCAGGCGGATCGCCTCGCGCTGTGCCGCGGGCAGGTCGGCGAGGGCCTCGTCGAGTCCCTCCAGCCAGCGCTCGTGGGGCTCGACCGCGGCCGGCGGGCGGTCGAGCGCCTCCATCACGCCGAGGCGCTGGCACGCGCGCTGTTCGAGCCGCCCGCGCCGCACCGACACCAGCAGCACGTGCCGCGCGATGCCGTACAGCCATGGCCCGGCCGAGCCGCCGCCGGCGTCGTGGAACCGCGTCCGCGCCATCCAGGCCTGCGCGAACGTCTCGGCCGTCAGGTCGAGCGCGGCCTCCGCGTGCCGGGTCCGCCGCAGGTGGTAGCCGTGGATGCTGCCGGCGTAGCGGTCGTACAGCGTGCGGAACGCCGACGGGTCGGACCGCGCGCGCTCGATCAGCTCTGCATCAGTCATGTTCAGGACATGTCGCGAGGCGTCCGGTCTGTGACGCCACCGCGTAGATCGCAGACTACGACAGGCGTGCGATCGCACGCAGCTGGGCCTCGATGCTCGTCACGAGCGCGTCCACGTCGGTCACCGGCGCGAGGGCGTCGATCTTCGCGCCCAGCAGGTCGAGGTCGGTCGACACCTTCGTGACGCCGCCGGGATCGAGCACCGTCAGGTCGGCGCGGGCGTCGGTGAACGCCGACCTCACCCGCGCCAGCTGGCCCTTCGTGCCCTGCAGCTGCTCGGGCACGGCGACCTTGCCGTCCTTGACGCCGATCGGGTACTCGACCGAGATCAGCGAGATGCCGTCGACCGCCGGCCGGATCGTCCGCTGCGTGTGCTGCAGGTCCTTCGCGAGCGACGGCGACTCCCTGCTCGCGACCGCGACGGCGAAGCCGCCCACGCCGCCGATCGCGAGCCCGATCACCAGCGCGATCGCCAGCGTCTTCGTCGACCGCTTGCCGGGGCTGCGGTAGAGCGACATCAGCGCAGCACGGCCGCGACAGCCGTTCCCGGACGGTCGGCGAGTGCGGCACGGGCCGCCGCGAGGACATCCTCGGCGCGCCGCGCGTCGGACAGGTCGAGGATGCTCGGGCCGCAGATCAGGATCACGCGCGGAATCATCGTGGCAACCCCGAGGTGCAGCGAGCTGGACGAGATCGCCTCGCGCAGCTTCGCGATCAGGTCGTCGGTGTCGTCGGAGATCACGGAGCGCGTCTGCTCGGTGAACGAGATGGCGCCGCGCAGGTCGACGACCGACACGGCGCCGTCGTCGGGGCCCGCGAAGACGCGGTAGTAGTCGGTGACCGCGACCAGCCGCAACGCGGACGCGTCGACGTGGAGCGCCTGGGCCGCCGCGTCGGCCAGCTCGTCGTCGCCGCACTGCAAGGCGCTCGACGCGCCGGCCTGCAGCGCCACGGCGCCGGTGGCGACGGCGCGCTGCTCGCCGGTACGCGGGTTGAACGTCGTCTCCACGGAGATGGTGGCGGCCGCAGCGCCGGCCGCGATGCAGGCCAGCTCGGCGTCGCGCGCCACGCGCAACGCGGTGCCGGCTGCAGTCGAGGTGCGCACGGCCTCGGCGCGCACCAGCGACAGCGCTGCGCCGATGGACGACAGCACCTCGGGATGCTCCGGCAGCAGCAGCGGACGGCCGAGCCGGCGGGCCACCTCGGCCCCCAGCGCGGCGCCGGCGCCGCCGAGCGCCACCACCGGCGCGTCGCGCGGCAGGTTGTAGGCGCGAGCGGCCTGCGTGACCGCGTCTGCGATCTTCGAGACCGCGCCGTCGAGCACGTCCTGCGCCGTCCGCACCGGGTCGGCCTTCAGGTGCGCGCCCAGCACGGCGAACCCGGCCACGGCGGCGTCACGGTTGCCCGCGGCGTAGCTCCCCTCCGGCACCAGTCCGAGCGCGTTCGCGGCGCAGGTGGCGGTGAGCGCGTAACGGGTCTCGCCGGCCCGCAGCGTGACGTACGCCTCGGGGTCGCCGGTGCGGGGCGCGACCAGCTCGACGCGGGCGCCGGCAAGCAGCTCGGGTGTCGCGAAGCAGGCGTACGGCAGGCCGGCGACGTGCGCGCTGCGCGGCCCCACCTCGGCAACCTTGCGGCGGTTGACGCGCGCCATGCTGCCACCCGCGGCGCCCACCACCCAGCTGTCGATCGCGCGAATCGCGGTCGGCCGGCCCATCACGCGCAGCGACCGCAGCACGGTGCGCCCGTCGCGGACGACGGAGATGTTGGAGCTCGTACCGCCGCACTCGACCACCAGGCCGGCGCGCACCGAGAGCTGGTGCAGGGCCGCCGCGACGCCGGCCGCCGGGCCGGAGCCGATCGTCATCGTCGGGGCCGTGCGGAACGCGTCCAGGTTCATCGCGCCGCCGTCACCGCGGAGCACGAGCAGCGGCGCATCCAGCCCGGCATCGACGAGCGCCTGCTCGACGATCGCAGCGGTGCGCTGCACCAGCGGCAGGATGCTGGCGTTGATGGCGGCCGTGACGGTGCGCGTCTCGAGGCCGTAGGTGCCGGTCAGCTCGTGCCCCGCGCAGGTGGCAAGCCCGCGGGCCCGCGCGCGCTGGGCGACCAGCTCCTCGTGCTCCGGCGTGTCGACCGAGAAGGCCGCGCTGACGGCCAGCGCCTGGCAGCCGGCGCGCACCAGCACGTCGATCGCCTCGTCGACGGCCGCGACCGCGAGGCCGTCGGTGGCGTCGATGAACACGTGCTCGGTGCGCAGCTTGCGGCCCGGCGCCAGCGACAGCTCGCCGACCTTGGTCCGCTGGCGGGCGCGCTTGACATCGGGCGCGGCGCCGATGCCGATCACGCCGACCGGCGCGACGTCGCCCTCCAGCAGCGCGTTCATGGCCTGCGTGGTCGAGAACGCGACCAGCTCGATGGCGTGGTCGCCGCCGAGCTGGTCGACGAGCATCCGCACGACCGTCGCGACGCCCTCGCTGACGCCGCCCGGCGCGTGGTGCGTGGTCGGGTGGACGGCTTCCGCAAGGGGGTGCTCGTCGCCGGGCACGATCGCGATCGCCTTCGTGAACGTGCCTCCGACATCGATGCCGACCCGCACGGGCCGCTTCGCCGCGGCCGCGATGTCACCGGCCGGGGTCACTCGGTCACCGTCGCCGGGGTGGCCGCCTTCTGTCGCGACGGGCGCCAGACGAACATGTAGAGCCCGCCCAGCACGTACACCAGCAGCACGAGGCCCTGGGCGATCAGGCCCTGCTGCGTCGGGTGGATGCCGGTCAGCTCGGCGACGAAGATGGGCGGCCGGGCGAGGCTCGAGCTGATCGGCGTGACGGCGATCTTGTCGGCCTCCTGCAGCGAGCGCACGGCGTTGCCGACGAAGGCCACCGACAGCAGCAGCAGGATTGACGCGCTCGTGATCAGCATCGGCTTCAGCGGCAGACGCCGGCCGAGCTTGAGGATCGCGTAGGCGATCACGCCCAGCGCGATCACCGCGGTGATCGCACCGAGGATCACCCAGAGCTCGAGCCCGTCGGCGAAGAACGAGAGTGCCTGGTAGAACAGCACCGTCTCGAATCCCTCGCGATAGACGGCCGTGAAGCCGAGCCCGGCGAACGCGATCGCGCTCCCCGTCGCGATCGCCGCCGCGACCCTGGCCCGCATGAACTCCATCCAGTGCCGGTGCTCGAGCCGGGAGATCAGCCAGAAGCTGACCAGCGCCAGCACCAGGACGGCCGCGAGCGCCGTGAAGGCCTCGAGCAGCTCGCGGTTGACGGGCGCGATGTCGATCACCACCGTCGCGAGGACCCACGTCAGGGCAGTCGCGAACAGTGCCGCGAGGATGCCGAACCCGAGCGGCCGGCGGTAGTTCTTCGCGCGTCCCGCATCGAGCGAGCCGAGCAGGATCGCAATCAGCAGCACCGCCTCGATGCCCTCGCGGAAGAGGATGCTGAACGAGTAGCCGAACGCGATCAGCGGCGCGGCGACGCCCTTGGTCGACAGCTTGCGCTCGGCGTCATCGAGGTGGGCGCGGATCGCGCGCGCGTCATCCTCGAGCTTGGAGACCGGCTCGCCGCTGCGGATGTCGTTGCGCAGATTGGCGTACTTGAACTCGGTGTCGAGCGTCAGGTTCGGGTCGCGGAGCCGGAGCGGCACCTCGGCCAACTCGAAGTGGTCGAGGTAGGCGCTCCTGGCGAGCGTGAAGGCCCCGTCACGGTCGCCGGCGCGCGCTGCGTCGAGCGCCTGGGCGAGCATCACCCGCGACTGCGCCAGCCCGGCGCGCGCCTTCTCCACGCCGCTGTCCGCAGCCAGCGCGGGCGAGGCTCCGACGAGCCCCGCGAGGACGGAAGCGAGCGTGACGAGCGGGAGCAGTCGCCGACGAAGCCTCATTGCGCTCAGCCCGGGTGCGCTGCGACGTAGGTGGTGATGGCGGTCCCGATCTGGGCGGCACCGTCGGCCGCCTTGGTGGCGTCGCCGCTCTCGAGCAGTGCCATCGCATCCTCGATCGCGACGTACGCGTCCGGGTCGGTGGTCTTGACAACGTCCTCGATCGGCGCCCAGTGGGGTTCGAGACCCTCGGCTGCGGCCTTGCCGGCCTCGGCGTCGGTGGCGGTCTTGGCGGCCGTGTCGGTCGCGACGGTGATCATCTGGGCGAGCCCGGCTGCGACGTCGGCGTCGCTGGCGGCCGGGGCCTCGGTGGTTGCCGCCGCGTCGCCGACGCTCGAGTCGTCGCCGCCGCACCCGGCTGCGACCAGCGAGAACGACGCCAGCAGGAGCACCGCGATTCTTCCGACAACCATCATTGCAACGTCCCCCTCTTTGCCCCTCACCACCGTCCGTGCAGGCGTCACCCCACCCGGCAGTAGAAGTTAGGCACCCCTAAGTAACGACGGGAAGGAGCTTAACTTAGGCAAGCCTACACCGCAACGGGCGAGGGTGCCGCCACCCCGTGGGCCGGGACGGTTTGCGGGTCGCGGTGGAGCGCGACGCCGGCCACGACCAGCGCAATGCCGGCCAGCTCGGACGCGGTCGGAATCTGGGCCAGCACGATCACGCCGATCACGGTCGCCGTCGCGGGTAGCAGCGCCACCATCAGCGCGTACGTGGCGCGCGCGAGCCGGGCCAGCGCGAGCTGGTCGGCGACGTACGGGATCACGGAGGAGCTGACGCCCACGCCGATCCCGGCCAGCAGCACCAGGGGCTGGCTGAAGGCCGGCAGCGCCTGCCATCCGCCGACCGGCGTGATGCAGACCAGCGCGACCAGCATCGCCGCTCCGAGCCCGTCGATGCCGCCCAGGCTCGGGTGCTTCGCGACCCGGTCGGCCATCACGATGTAGACGGCGAACAGGAGGGCGTTCGCGAAGGCGAAGGCCAGCCCGAGCGGCTCGAGCGCGATCTGCACGTCCGTCAGCAGGTACACGCCCGGCACCGCGAGGGCGAGGGCACCGGCATTGCGCCGGGTGCGCGCGCCGAGCGCCGCGAGGGCGATCACCGGCAGGAACTCGATCGCCGCGACGGTGCCGAGCGGCAGGTGGTCGATGGCCGTGTAGAAGCAGGCGTTCATCGCCGCCAGGGATGCGCCCCAGCCGGTCAGCAGCAGCCGGCCGTTCCGGTCGAGCGTCCGCACCGCCCGCCACGGCCGCCGCCAGGCGGCGAAGATGACGGCCGCGGCGGCGATCCGCAGCCACGCGACGCCGAGCACGTCCAGGTGCGCGAACAGCAGCACCGCGAACGCCGGGCCGAGGTAGTGGAACACGGCGCTGACGACGAAGTAGGCGTGGGGCGGCGGCCTGCGGTGACGCATGTCATTCAGGATGCCAGGCGAATCTCTCCGATGGCATGATGAATCAGCGGTAGAATCGAATCGATGGCTACGAAACAACTGTCAGAGGCCGGATCGACCGATGATGGCCTGCTGGACGCCACGAACCGGCGGCTGATCCGAGAGCTGCAGGAGGATGCACGGCTGTCGATCGCCGAGCTGGGACGGCGTGTGTCGCTGTCCTCGCCGGCCGTCGCCGAGCGGCTGCGGCGGCTGGAGGACGCCGGTGTCGTCACGGGTTACCGCGCGATGGTCGACCCGCGGCGGCTCGGCTACGGCTTCGGCGTGGTGATCCGGATCCGCCCGGCGCCCCGGCAGCTCGCGATCGTTGCCGACCTGGCACGCTCCACACCCGAGGTGGTGGAGTGCCACCGCGTGACGGGCGACGACTGCTACATCGCGATCGCCTACGTGCGCGACGTCGAGCATCTCGAGCACGTGATCGACCGGTTCGCCGCACACGGGCAGACCACCAGCTCGATCATGCAGTCCTCTCCCGTGCCGCGCCGTCCGGTCGTCCCGCTTCCGGCTCCGTAGACCGGCCACGGCGCGCACATCTTCGGGCCCGCGGCGCGGCGAAGTACCGGTCGCCGTGGTGGCCAATGTATGCAATCGTGTCTACAGCGTCGTGCGATGCCTACGTCCGTGGGAGGTCCCGTGAGCCGCCGCAGCCTGTCGGAGATGACGCCCGGTGCCGTGCTCCTGGAGCGGGGTGCGAGCGCCGCGCCGGGCCAGATCCATCAGACCGCCTACTTCCGCAAGTACGGCGGGGCCAGCGAGGTGGAGGTCAAGCGGCGAGCGCGCGACGAGGGCCGCGTGATGTACCACACGCAGATCGGCTCGACCGACTGGGCGGCGACCGCGGCGGTGCTCGCGGAGATCGAGGGCAGCCTCAGCGAGCTCGGCATGGCCTGCGACCGGTTCGGCCTGACGCTCTCGCGGTCGATGAGCGTGGCCGAGGCCGACCGCGGCTCGCTCCACAAGGAGACGGGCCCCGAGCTGAAGCCGTCCGACTGGCACCGGCTGGGCGAGGCGGCCGCCATCCAGCCGCACCTCGGCGACTTCATGATCGGTACGCCGGCCGGCTTCGCGAACTCGCTTGCCGCCCTCAGTGCCGGCGTCACGACGATCGGCAACCTCGGGCAGTACTCGTCCTTCGAGGTTCCCGGCGGCCAGGACGACGTCCAGGTCACCGAGGAGGCGATCCGTGCGATCGGGTTGCTCGCCGCCTGCCGCGAGCGGGGCGGGCTGGTGCACTCCTACCTCGAGGACGGGGTCGCGATGCAGGCCGCGCACTACGGCAGCTACATCGGCTGGGCAGCGCTCGAGATCTACGTCGTGGAGGGCCTCTGCGGGGCCCGGCTGGCGCACTCCTACGGCGGGCTGATCGACGTGCCGTGGCATCGCGCGGCGATCCACCTGGCGCTCGACGACCTGCACGGGCGCGACTCGATCGGCTCGATGGTGTACGGCAACACGGTCGACATGCGGCCGCGCGACCACTCGCACAACCTCGCCGTCCTGTCGACCTACATGCTGGTCGACATCGCGTGCCAGCTGCGGCGGCCGACCGGCCACGCCGTCCACCCGGTGCCGCTGACCGAGGCGGAGCGCGTGCCGAGCGCCGCCGAGAACGTCGCGGTGCAGGTGATCGCGCACGAGCTCGAGCGTGAGGCCCGGCGGTCGGGCGACCTGTTCGACTGGCGCCGGCTGGAGCGCCTCGGCGCCGACCTGGCCGAGTACGGCGAGCGGTTTCGCGACCGTGCGCTGCAGTGCCTGCGCGAGGACGGCGTCGACGTGACCGATCCGGCTCGTGTGCTGCTCGCGATGCGGCGGCTCGGCATGGGCGGCCTCGAGGAGCGCGTCGACCTGACGCCGCCGGCTCAGGTCGGCCGGCTCGAGCCCTGGAAGGCGGGGCTGATGTCCCGCGTCGGCGCCCGGCTGGATGGGGCCCTGCCGCGGCTCGACGGGATGCGCATCGTGCTCGCCGTGCTCGACGTGCACGACGTCGTCCGCGACGCCCTGGCGCTCGCGCTGCCGCGGGCCGGCAGCGAGGTGATCCTGCTGCCGACCGACGTGACGCCGGCCGCGATCGCCGAGGTGGCCGTGGCGGAGGACGCCGACGTGATCATCCTCGGGACGTACAACGGCGCCGCGCTGTCGATCGGTCGCGAGCTGCGAGCCGCGATCGATCGCGCCGGCTTCGACGGCCAGGTGATCGTCGGCGGCCGGCTGAACGAGGACGACGGGGGCGAGCTGCCCGTCGACGTCAGCGACGAGCTGGCGGCGCTCGGGTTCGCACCGGCGCTCGAGGTCGAGGACGCGGCCCGTCTGCTGGGCGCGACCGCCGTCCGGGGAGCCTGATGTGGCCGCCGAGATCGGGCAGCTGACGTTCCCCGCCTCGCTCGAGGGCTGGTGGTACACCGATCCGGCCATCTTCGCCGCCGAGCAGCGCACCATCTACGGCAACCGCTGGGTGTGTGCCGGCCGGTGTGACGAGATCGCGGAGAAGGGCGCGTTCGTCGTCCGCGAGGTGGGCGGCGAGAGCATCATCCTGCTGCGCACCGACGAGGGCGCCGCGGCCGCGTACTCCAACGTCTGCCGCCATCGCGGTGCGCGGCTGCTGACGGAGCCCGGCGGCGTCTGCGCGGGCGTCATCCGGTGCCCGTACCACGCGTGGGCGTATGGCCTGGACGGCGCGCTCCGGGCCGCGCCGAACATGCCGGACTGGCGACGCGAGCGCTGGCAGAACCTGAGCCTGCACCCGATCGCGATCGAGGAGCGGCTCGGCTGCCTGTGGATCAACATGGCCGGCGAGCCCGGCTCGTGGGACGACGACACCGGCCGGCAGATCCTGAGCCGCATGGGCTCCGACGACCTGATGGCGACGTGGGGCATGGAGACGCTCGTCACCGGCGCGCGTCGCGAGTACGAGGCGGCGACGAACTGGAAGCTGATCGTCGAGAACTTCAGCGAGTGCTACCACTGCCCGTCCGTCCACCCCGAGCTGACGACCGTGCTGCCGGAGTTCAAGCGCGGGCAGGGGACGCTCCACCAGGCGGGCTACGGCGCGGCGTACGGTGACGGCATCGGCGGCTTCACGTTCGACGGCCGGGAGGGCCTGCCGCCGCTGCCCGGGCTCTCCGAGGAGGACAGCCGCCGCTACTACGGGCTGGTGCTGACGCCGAACGTCTTCCTCAACCTCGTCGGCGACCACGTGATCCTGCACTGGCTCGAGCCGCTTGCGGCCGACCGCACGCGGATCGTGTGCCACTGGCTGTTCGCGCCCGAGACGATCGCCGCGGGCTACGACATCGAGCCGTCGGTCGAGCTGTTCCACCGCACGAACATGCAGGACTTCGCGATCTGCGAGCAGTGCCAGCTGGGAATGGGCAGCCGCTCGTTCGCCCACGGCGGCAACCTCGTGCCGAGCGAGGTACAGCTGCGCGATTTCCACGCCGAGGTGCGGGCGGCGGTCGGCGACGGCGGGCCGCGCGCATGAGCACCGTGCTGACCACCAGCGCCACGTCCGACCTCACGCGCGAGGCCATCGAGGCGCTGCGCGAGATGATCATCCGGCGCCAGTTGGCGCCGGGCGCGCAGATCCGTCAGGTCGAGCTTGCACGCCGGCTGGGCCTCTCACGGAGCCCGCTCCGCCAGGCGCTGAGCGCGCTCGAGACGGAGGGGCTCGTCACGCACGAGCAGCAGCGCGGCTACTTCGTGGCGCGCATGAGCGTCGACCACCTGACGCAGATCTACCGCATGCGCGAGCTGCTCGAGACGGAGCTGCTGCGGTCGGTGCGGACACCGGAGCCGGCGAAGCTGGCCGAACTCGCGGCACGCAACGACGAGATCCAGGCGGCCATGGACGACGGCGACGTGGCGCGCATGCTGGTCGCGAACCGCGCCTTCCACTTCGGCCTGTTCGAGCTGTCGCCGCTGGGCGCGATCCGCCAGGACGTGGCCCGCCTGTGGAACACGTCGGAGCCGTACCGCGCCACGTACCTGTGGCAGCCGACGACGCGCCGCCGGGTCGTCCGCGAGCACGAGCAGATGCTGGCCGCGCTGGCCCGCGGCGATCGCGGCAGGCTCGTCCAGATCGCCGACCGCCACCGCAGCGCCGCGAGGACGGCGGTTACCGAGCTACTGGCGGTGGAAGCCTTCTAGCGCGTCGGGCGGCGTCGTTTCGCGCCGTCCACGATCGTTCGCCCCTTCATGACGTGAGGCGCGTGCGTCCGCACGTTCGATGCGTGCACCGTGCCGCGCGCTGGAAGCGCGCCAATGCGCGCGAGAGTGTCACGGGCCGGAGAGGCGGGCTCGGAAGTCTTCCGGCAGCGGGACGGCGGCCGTACCGGCCTCGTCGACGTGCACGAGCACCGAGCTGTTCGTCGCCGCTATCACCTCGTCCGGACCGACCGTCAGCGTCTCGCGGAGGCGGATGCTCGTCGTGCCGAGACCGTCCAGCTCGATCGTGACCCGCACGGAGCCGGCGGTTGGCGCGATGTCCCGCTGATACGTGATGTCGATGCGCCGGACGAGGTAGGCGAGCGCCACCTCGGGGCTGCCGCCGACCACCTCGAGCCACTCGTCCCGCGCCTCCTCGAAGTACAGCGCGACGGAGGCCCGCGCGACGTGACCGGAGGCGTCGACGTCGCGCGCGCGGATCCCGACCTGCTTGACGTGGCGCATGGCCGGAAGGCTAGACCCTATGGCTTGAAGGGCCGCGGCGAGGTGAGGGTGTCCGGTCGGGTCCTCACCGTGGAGTGTCGCGGGTTTGTCTGGCCGGAGATGAGCTCCGGCTGACCGCAGCCAGAGGAGGGCCCGGCCGGATGGTGCAGACGATGACATGGGTGGGGCTGGACGTCCACGCTCGCAGCGTGCACGCCGCAGCGATCGACTCCGAGACAGGCGAGCTGCGGCGCGCCCGGCTGGGCGGTGACAGCGCGTCGGTGGTGCGGTTCCTGGAGTCGCTACGCAA
>JBBQFB010000061.1:0-19160 GCA_038321545.1 Gaiellales bacterium | reverse complement strand
CGACCCGCCCGCGCGCATCCGCCCGACCAGCAACGCCCCGCAGAACGCGAGGACGATCAGGACGAGGGCGGCACGGCGGCTGACGGCAGGCACCCGGCCAGGCTAGGCCGGGCGACCTTCACAGCTTGAGCGCGGACCGGATCCGCTCGAGCGCGCTACCCGGCGAGGAGCGCGCTGACGCGGCCGGCGTCGAGCGGTCCGTGCGCGGCCAGCGCCCTGTCGGCACCGCCACCGAGGATCGACCGGATCAGCTGCTCGGCCTGATCGATCGAGGCGACGTCGCCCGTGTCCAGCGCCGAGACGCCGACCAGGCGGAGCACCGGCGACGCGTCGTCCTGCAGCGCGGCGGCATCCGGACCCGCGGTCTGCCGCGCCCGAGCGGCAGCGAGCTCGAGGACGTGCTCGCCCCGGCTCTGGTGGGTCTGAATCGAAGTTCGATCGACGTGCAGCGGCATCCGAGCCTCCTGATCGCGGAACGGGCGTACCGACTCGCCAGCTGGTACGCCCGGTTTCTTCATCGGCAGGAGGTTCTGCGAACTTTAGACTCGTATGATCAAGAAGAGATAAAGCCCTGCTCGGGACTCATTTTACAACGATGTTCACGAGCCGATCGGGCACGACGATCTCCTTCACGACCGCCTTGCCGTCGAGGTGCGCACGCACGTTGGGCAGTGCCCGCGCGGCGGCCAGCATCGCGTCGCGATCGAGGCCCCGGGCCAGCTGCACGCGGTCGCGCACCTTGCCGTTCACCTGCACGACGCACTCGAACGTGTCGGAGGCCAAGAATCGCGCGTCGGCAATCGGCCACGGCTGCGTCCACAGGCGTTTGCCGCCCAGCCGCTCCCACAGCTCTTCGGACACGTGCGGCGCAAACGGCTGCAGCAGCGACACCAGCGTGCCCGCCGCCGCGCGCAGCACCTTCTCGCCGGCCGGATCGCCGTACAGTCGCTCGCGGGCAGCGGAGAGCTCGTTGAGCAGCTCCATGCAGGCGGCGATGGCGGTGTTGAAGTGCAGGCGGCGGTCGATGTCGTCGCTGACGCGCGCGATGGTGCGGTGCTGCGCCCGGGCCAGGTCGCCGGCCGGGCCGGCGTCCTCGTAGGCGGGCAGCGCGTCGCCCGAGGTGCGCTCGGCGATCTCGGAGACGACGCGGTAGGCGGTGCGGACGAACCGCGCCGGGCCGGACACGCCGCTGTCGGTCCACTCCTTGTCGGCCTCGGGCGGGCCCATGAACAGGGTGTGCAGCCGCAGGGCGTCGGCCCCGTGCGCGGCCACGATCTCGTCGGGCGCGACGACGTTGCCCTTCGACTTCGACATCTTCGCGCCTCCCTTGTAGATCATGCCCTGCGTGAACAGGTTGGCGAACGGCTCCTGGAAGCCGACCAGGCCGGCGTCGTACAGCACCTTCACGAAGAAGCGGGCGTACAGCAGGTGCAGGATCGCGTGCTCGACGCCGCCGATGTACTGGTCGACCGGCAGCCACCAGTCGACCAGCGCGCGGTCCCATGCGGCATCGTCCTTGCGGGCGTCGACGTAGCGGATGAAGTACCAGGAGGAGTCGACGAACGTGTCCATCGTGTCGGTCTCGCGGAGGCCCTCACCGCCGCACTTCGGGCACGGGACGCGGCGCCACTCCTCGGCGGCGGCCAGCGGCGAACGGCCCTTCGGCGCGTACTCCGTCACCTCGGGCAGCAGCACCGGGAGGTCGGCCTCGGGCACGCCGACCAGCCCGCACGACGGGCAGTCGATGATCGGGATCGGCGCGCCCCAGTAGCGCTGACGTGACACCAGCCAGTCGCGCAGCCGGTAGGCCGTCGTGCGCTGGCCGCGGCCGTGCTCGGTCAGCCAGTCGCTGATCCGCTCCATCGCCACGTCGGCCGGCAGGTCGTCGAACTGGCCGGAGTTCACCATGTGCTCGTCGGCCGAGTGCTGCGTGTACGCCTCGATCGCGATGTCGTGGTCGCCGCCGGTCGGCGCCACCACCTGGCGGATGGGCAGCCGGAACGTCTGCGCGAACGCGAAGTCGCGCTCGTCGTGGGCCGGCACCGCCATCACGGCGCCGGTGCCGTACTCGACCAGCACGTAGTCGGCGACCCAGATCTCGATCGGCTCGTCGTTGACCGGGTTGATCACATGGCGCCCCGTGAACACGCCGGTCTTGACCTTGCCGGCGTCCATGCGGTCGGCCACCGTCGTGCCCGCGGTGCCGCGCACGTAGGCCAGCACCTCGTCCTCGCGGTCGGTACCCCGCACCAGGTCCGCGACCAGCGGGTGCTCGGGCGCGAGCACGAAGAAGGTCGCACCGAACAGCGTGTCGGGACGCGTCGTGAACACGGGGATGTCGATGCCGAGCTCGGGCTGGCGGAAGATCACCTCGGCGCCCTGCGAGCGCCCGATCCAGTTGCGCTGCATGGTCAGCACGCGGTCGGGCCACGACTCGAGCGTCTCCATGTCGTCGAGCAGCCGGTCGGCGTAGTCGGTGATCTTGAAGAACCACTGCTCGAGGTTCTTCGTCTCGACCGCCGAGCCGCACCGTTCGCAGTGCCCGTCGATGACCTGCTCGTTGGCCAGCACCGTCTGGTCCTGCGGGCACCAGTTGACGCTGGAAGCACGCTTGTACGCCAGCCCGCGGTCGAACAGCTGCAGGAAGATCCACTGCGTCCAGCGGTAGTACTCGGGATCGGCCGTCGACAGCTCGCGCGACCAGTCGATCGACCAGCCCATGCGGTGCATCTGCGCCCGAATCTTCGCGATGTTGCCGCGGACGACGTCGCTGGGCGGCTCGCCGGTGCGAATGGCGGCGTTCTCGGCCGGCAGGCCGAACGCGTCGTAGCCCATCGGATGCAGCACCAGGTGACCGTTGCGGCGCTTGAAGTGCGAGACGACGTCGCCCATCGTGTAGTTCGCCACGTGCCCCATGTGGAGGTCGCCAGACGGGTACGGCAGCATCTCGAGGACGTAGCTGTGCGGCCGCTGATCGGTCGCGGGATCGGCGGGGTTCGGCGTCTCGAACGCGCGCTCGGCAGCCCACACCGCCTGCCAGCGGGTCTCGATCGCCTCGTGGTCGTAGCGCTCGGTCGTCACGTCGGTTCGTCTCCGGAAATGAAAAAGCCTCTCAGGTGAGAGGCTTGGCGAGTCCGCACCGGCCGGGGGCCGGTCTGGGCTCGCTGGTCAGCTGGTAAGGGCGGTGGTCACGCACGACACAGGTTAGCGCGCACGCTCGCCTACGGCCGCGACTGGCGTTCCAGCTCGTGGACGACGACCAGCGCCGACTCGCCGCCGACTGCCGTCGCGCGAGCCATCGAGCCGTCGACCTCGATGCTGTAGTGCTCGACGTGCTTGCCCGGCAGCAGCTGCCAAGCCAGCCGCCCGGCACCGGCCGAGACGATCTGGACGTGTGCCTGCCGGTTGCCGCCCGACAGACCGAGCCGGCCGGACCGCATCCGCATCGTGATGCGGTAGCGGGCATTCTGCCGCGGCGCGCGAGGCTCGTCGAGCAGGTCCTGCACGCCCGGCATCCAGAGCGACCAGAGCGACGGATCGTCGATCAGCCGACGGGCCTGGTCGGCGTCGGACATCAGCAGCTCGGCATCCGTCTCGCGCCGACCGAGCCCGAACCGCGCGAGGCGATCGCCCACGGTCTGCAGCAGGTAGAACACCTGCGCCAGAATAGCGGTCATGGCCGATGACCTGACCGTGCTCGACACGCTGTACTGGTGGGGCGTCCCGACGCTCTTCCGGTGTCCCGTCGACCCGGATCCCGCCAACGCGCAGATCGCGCTCGCCGGCGTCCCCCACTCCTCCGGCAACGGATCGACGGAGCGCGACCAGCACCTCGGTCCGCGTGCGGTGCGCAACGTGTCGGCGCACAACCGGCGCATCCACAAGGCGTTCGGGTTCTCGCCGTGGGAGACGTGCACGATCCGCGACGTCGGCGACGTGCCGCTTCCCGAGGGCATGGACAACGAGCTCTGCGTCGAGCGCATCAGTGCGTTCTTCAAGCGCATCTCCGACGCCGGCGCGCGGCCCGTGTCGATCGGCGGCGACCACGGCATCACCGGCGCGATCGTGCAGGGCATCGCCGGCGCCGGCTCGCGGCTCACCGATGGCCGTCCGGTGGCGCTGCTGCACCTCGACGCGCACACCGACTCGTACGACCTGCCGCACTGGAACGGCGCGATCAAGTCGGCTGCGAACTGGGCCGACTACCTCGTCCGGCAGGGCAACGTCGACCCGTCGCGCTCGCTCCAGATCGGCATGCGCGGGAACCCGCGGACGCTCACGTGGCTGCAGCCCAGCTACGACCTCGGCTACGAGGTGGTCGAGATGGAGCGGTACCGCGAGATCGGGCTGGCCGCCACCTGCGAGCTGATCCGCGAGCGCATCGGCGACGCGCCGGTGTACGTGACGTTCGACCTCGACTGCCTCGACCCGTCCGTGGCGCCCGCCGTCTCGAACCTCGAGGCCGGTGCGACGGGGTTCTCGATCGACGAGGCGAACGCGATGCTGCGATCGATCCGCGGCCTGAACGTGGTCGGCGGCGACGTCGTCTGCCTGATGCCGACGAAGGACCTTCCGAACAACATCACCGCGATGGTGGCGGCGCACATGATGTTCGAGATCGTGGCGCTGGTGGCGGAGACCCTGCGAGGGTAAGGGTGCCGACAATTGTTTGACTTTGGTCAAACAATTTCCGCGTGCCAGGAGGCGCAACCGCCGTGCCAGCACGCGCACGCACTCGCACCGGTCGCGCGATCTGCGCGCCTTCCGCGCGTCTCCCGCGCGTGGGGTCTGACCCCCGTTTTGCCGTTTTCGGGGTCAGACCCTCGCGACGATCGCCACGAGCTGTCGGGGGCCGACTACCGCCGGGCGCAGAAGGCCGGGAGCCAGCGGTGGACGTCGCGGGCGCGGTCCGGCTGGTCGACGAGCACCACCGTCCGCACTCCCGGCATCGGGTAGGTCTCGTGCGGCGCGAACAGGGCGAACGCGAACAGCGTGTCGGAGAATCGCTCGTCCTCGTGCCACGTGGAGATCACCACGGCGGCGGCCGGACGCACGACGTGACCGGCGATCTCCAGGGCCGCCTCGCACTCGTCGAAGACGTCGTGGACGCGCTCGCAGTCGGTTCCCCGGCAGTACACCATCGAGAGGCCACGCTCGACCAGCCGGTTGGCGAGCCGCGCCAGCTCGTCCGACGAGATCGCCGACGCGTCCACGACGAGCAGCAGGCACTCCGGCAGCAGTCCGTCCGGCCAGTCGGCCAGCCTCGCCAGCTCGACCACGTCGAACCGGCAGTTACGGCGCCCCGGGCCGTACGTCGACCTCATCCCAGCCCGTACAGCCGCCGGCTGTTGCCACCCAGGATCAGCTCGCCCGCCCGCTCGGCCTCGGCGCGGGACAGCTCGCCGGTGGCCACCAGCTCACCGAGTGCGACGCCGAGCGTCTGGCGCGCCCGGATGGCGCCGATGGTGACGTGCTCGAACACGCCCGCGGCGTCGCTCGATGCGTGGATGCGGGTGATCGGCGCGACGGTGAGCGCCTCGCGCCAGCACTCCACCAGGCCGGCGTGGCCGATCGGCGGGATGCAGGTCGCGATGTCGACGTAGACGTGGTGGTGGATCGCCGCCATCACCGCCGCGTCGCGGATGTGCGGCCACGAGGCATGTAGGAACACGACCTGGACGCCGTCAGCGGCACCCGACTCGAGCGCCCAGCGGAACGCGAACGGCGATCCGAGCCGGAGGTCGATGTCGCGATCGCCGTACCCGGCGTGCAGCTGCAGCGAAACGTCGCGACGCCGGCACACGTCGAGCGCCCGCAGCACCAGCAGGTCGTTCAGCGGCTTCGCCTCGAGGCGTACCTCCTGGCCGGCCTTCGCGGCCGCGGCGACGTGGCCGAACGCCGCGTGCGCCGCCGCCATGTCCACCGGCGAGACGCCCAGGCCCGAGCGATACGCGATGATCGACTTCAGGCCGGCGGCACCGGCATCGAGACCGGCGTCGCTGGCGGCATCGACGCGCTCCAGCCAGTCGTCCAGCGACGTCGCCTCGGCCAGCAGCCGCTGCGCCTCCACCTCGATCCGCACCAGCCAGGCGACGGGAAGCTGCTTCGCGAGCTCGGCGTGCGGCACGACCATCTCGGGCGGCGGGTAGCCCGTGTCCAGCACGAGGCCGCCGACGTTGCCGCGCTTGATGCACTCGGCGCGCCAGTCGGCGTCGGACCGCGTTGCGATGGCCGCGACGATCGACGCCTCGTCCGGCTCGCAATCGAGCCACTCGCCCATCTGGTGCATCGCCCACCGGAACGGCACCAGCTCGGCGGCCATCTCCAGGTACTCGAGGTTGCCCTCGTACCACGGCCACGCGTACTCGTCCGCCGTCGCGGGCCGCGTCGCGAGCGGCGCGTGCATGTGGCCGTCGACGAACGGGACGGCCTCGAGATCGATCTTCATGGCATCTCCAGCGGGGTGTTGATGGCGATCACGTCGGCAAAGTCGATCAGCTTGAACGTCGTCCACGAGCAGGCCAGGATCTCGCCACGGGGAGCATCGGCCACCTCGACCGGCCAGGTGGCCGCCGCGAGATCGAGCAGGTCGGCGGCGACCGCGGCCCACGGGTGCCGCACCGAGTCCAGGGCACGGCGGGCGAGCGGCAGCACGCCGATCACGTCGCGCTCCTTCAGCCACACCTGGACGGTCGCCTGCTGCAGGTACTCGTGCGCCCGTAGGCAGCCGACCGGTACGCGGCCGACGCCGGCGTCGAGCGGCTCCGACAGCTCCTCGAGCGGCTCTCCGCGGCTGATGCGCTCCGGCGTGTCGTACAGCGCAGCGCGCACCAGCGCGTCGGATGCGCCTCCCCGTCGCAGCGGCAGCACGAGCTTCGCGAGCACGCTGAACGGGTCGTAGTACGGAGCGTCGGTGCCGTACACGAGACGCTCCGGCGACACCGCGGAGGCCAGCACCTGCACCTCGAGCGGGTTCCACAGCGACGTGTCGAGCACCATGTTCGGCAGGCCCGCGGTGCGCTCCGCGACGTCGTGGAGGTCGCTCATCGCGCAGTGCGCCAGGATCAGGGGCGCCCCGGGATACCGCCGCAGCAGGCCGGCGACCGTGGCGGCGTACGGGTCGACGCCCCGGCCGGCGTGCAGCAGCACCGGTACGCGCTGCTCGTCCGCCACCCGCACCGCGCGCTCCACGCCCGGGTCGTCGAAACCGAACCTGCCCCGCAGCGGGTGCAGCTTGATCCCGCGTGCGCCGAGGGCGAGCGCCCGGCACAGCTCTGCCTCGTCCCCCGGAGCGGGATGCGTGCGGGCGAACGGGATCAGCCGGCCAGCCGAGGCGCGGGCGGCCTCCAGCACGCGGTCGTTGGCCACGCGGAAGCCGGCGATGTCGTCGTGGGCGAACGAGAACACGTTGCAGTGCTCGATGCCGTGCGCGTCCATCCGCTCGACCAGCTCCTGCCAGGTCTGCGACGTGCCGTCGGCGTCGGAGCCGAGATGCGCGTGCACGTCCCACAGCCGGTAGCCGGCGGGCAGAAGCGGGGCGACGACCGCCTCGTGGGCCCGGCGAATCGCGGACAGCCCGTCCGCCGTCAGCTCCGCGAGGGTGCTCAATACCGGAACCGGTAGCGCTCGCAGAGACTCTCGGCGCTGATCCCGATGGCGTCGTCGTGCTCCCGCACCCGGACCGCGACCAGCGACCCGTGCAGGATCTCGCCCATGGCGTCGCGGAGCACGGTCGAGGCGCGAAGCGCGTCCGTCGCCTCCGCGAGATCGGTGGGCAGCGGCGTCAGGCCGGCGGCGGCCCGGTCGTCGTCGCCGATCGTCGCCGGGTCGATCGTGCACTCCGGTGGCAGCGCGAGCCCGGCGTCGATGCCGGCCAGGCCGGCGGCGATGGCCGCGCCGACCGCGAGGTACGGGTTGCCCGACGCGTCGACCGGCTTCAGCTCGATGTTCGCGCCACCCGGGCGGGTGCTGCGCGAGCCCTGGATCAGCCGCAGCGGCGCCTCCCGGTTCTCGAGGCCCCAGCAGCCGTACACGCCCGTCCAGCGGCCCGGGCCGAGGCGCAGATACGACACCGGGCTGCCGCAGACGACGCCGACCAGGGCGGGCAGCTCCGCGAGGAGTCCGGCCAGGAAGGACCGCGCCTCGGGCGCCATGCCCGGCCCGTCGTGGCCGGTGCCGAACAGGTTGTCGTCGCCGCGCCACAGCGAGAGGTGCAGGTGAGCGCCGTTGCCGAGCAGGTCGGGCGCCGGCTTGGCCGACAGCGACACCCGGTAGGCGAGCTCGCGCGCGACGGTGCGGATCACGTCGCGCACCAGCACGACGCGGTCTGCCGCCGCGACCGGCCCGGTGCGGCCCACCGACACCTCGAGCTGGCCGGGCGAGTACTCCGGGTGCACCTGTTCGACCTCGACGCCCAGCGCCTCGAGACGACGCACGAGGGCGAGCAGGAACGCGCCCGACGCCCGCGTCGCCTCGACGCCGTACGCCGGCTGCTCGTGCAGCGGCCGGCCGTCACCGCCCCAGACGGTGAACTCCGACTCGAACGACGCCTCGAGGCGCAGGCCGCGCTCGGCCGCCCGCTGCTCCATCCGGCGCGCGAACGTGCGCGAGCAGGTCGGCCACGGCGCACCCTCGGTATCGCGGAGGTCGGCCGGCGCCCACGCCCACGGCCCGTCGATCGCGACGGCCGCGATGTCGGCGACCAGGCGGAGGTCGCCGGTCGGCACCTCCAGACCGTGCGCCGCGCCCATCGCGTCGAGGCCCGTGAACACCGAGAACGTCGTCGATGCGCCGATGCCGGCGGTCGCCGCCGACGCGGCCCGCGAGGCCGGCACCGTCTTGGCGCGCGTGATCCCGCCGTTGTCGACGAACGTCACGGTCAGGAGCTCGGCGTCGATGGTCGTCACGGCACGCGACGGTACCGCCGCCTGCGGTACGGGTCAAGACGGCGTAGGCTGCCTCCATGCGCTGCCTCACCCTGGGCATCGCCGCAGCCATCGCCCTCACCGCCGGCGACGTCGCAGCGGCCACCCCGCTCCCGAACCTCGCCGCGGCCGACTCCGGCATCGTGAAGACGTTCCGCG
This sequence comes from Gaiellales bacterium, assembly GCA_038321545.1. Lineage (GTDB taxonomy): Bacteria > Actinomycetota > Thermoleophilia > Gaiellales > F1-60-MAGs149 > VFJZ01. Next base: position 10,077 of record JBBQFB010000061.1, on the reverse strand, counting down.
CCGACGGCACTGCGGCGGCGACGCTGCCGGCGACGTCGTGGTGGTCGCTCAGCGACACCCGTGTCGCGATCGACGCCGGCACCGGCGGCAACGACGTGATCGACGTCCGCGACAGCCGCACGGGAGCGGCGCGCTACGCCATCGTGAACGGCTTCCGGCCGATCGCGCTGCCCGCCGGGCAGATCGCGTTCTGGCCCGGCCGCAACAGCGTGCGCGACCCGTTGCTCGACTCGCTCTGGATCCGGCTCGCCGACGGCCGCATCCGCAAGCTGCTGCAGCTCGCCGGCGGCGACGACACGCTGCTGTCGAGCTCGTTCGACGGCACCGCTCGCCGCGCGGTGGTCGCGAACGGCAACGATGTCGACATCTTCCGCTACGACGTGTGGCTGCGCGACCGCAAGACGGCGAGGACGAAGCGCCTGACGGCCGACCACAGGTCGCGCTGGCCCGTGCTGCGCAGCGACGGAGCGGTGGTGGCGTACACGCGTGAGCACGGTATCTGCGCCGACGGTGTGCGCGCGTCCGACATCGTGCTGCTGACGCTCAAGACCGGCAAGCGGCGCACGCTGACGAAGGGCTCGTGCGCCCGTACGTACCCGCAGCCGGCGTTCCTCACGAACGGGTCGATCGTCAGCTACCGCGGCCGTCGGGTGGCGGGCGCGTGGGCGTTCGACCTCGTGCGCATCGCCACGGCGACCGGCGTGCGAACCGCCGTCCCGCGGTCGACCGGCGGCACATTCTCGGTCTCGCAGTCCCAGCGGCTGCTGGCCTTCGACCGGGCCGGCGGCGGCGTCGAGATCGTCGACCGCGACCTGCACACCGCGCGCGTGCTGCCGACGGCATCGGGGCCGACCCTGGCCGGAGACCTCCGGAACTAGAGGTCTAGCCGGCGTCGGGCGCGACGTCGTCCTCCGGGGCGCGGCGCACCCACCAGAAGAGACCGATCAGCGCGACCAGCAGGCCGGCCGAGCCGCCCGCGATGAGCACGATCGCGGTCGTGTTCGAGCCGCTGCCGGTGCCGCTGGCCGTGTTCGCGTTGTGCGCAGCGCTGGTCTGCGTGTTGTCGGTCGGCGGCGCGACCGTCAGGTCGAGCGTCTTGCCGGCCGCCGCTGCGAGCGCCACGACCGCGTCGGCACCGGCCGTCGCGAGGTCGGCCGGGTCGTCCGAGGCCGGCTTCGGCAGCGTCTTGACCTTGGCCTTGACAGCCGCCTCGTCCGCCCCTGTGAGGCCGTAGCCGTCCTCCATCACGATCAGCAGGGCGCCCTTGTAGGCGAACTTGAGCTCGTCGGAGAGGAACGACGCGTACTCCTGTGGCTTGCCGAGGTACTGCGGCACGATGCCGAGGTCGCCGGCGCCCGCGATCACGGCCACCCGGATCGGGTAGCCGGCGCGGTCGGCCGCAGCGGTCGCGACGTTGATCTTCTGCTCCGCGTCGACCGGCGTCTGCGGCGCGTACGGCAGGAAGTAGGCCTTGAACACCAGCACGTCGGATGCCGGGTCGCCGTCAGCCTGGGCGGACGCCGTCAGGACCAGCAGGAGTGCGATCGCGAGTAACAGACGGCGCATCGAATGGAGCATATCGGCCAGATCCCGGTGAACCTGGAGTATCTTGGAGTTGTGGTTCCCCGCCGCGCAGCTCCGTGGATCGTCGCCGCCGTGCTTTGCGCCGCCGGCTCGCTCGGCGCACACGCCGTGGGCTACTGGCTGGAGCCGTCCGGTGCTGCCGCGCGGGCAGGGCACGCCTGGCTCGAGATGCTGCCTGCGCTCGCCGTCGGCGCCGTCGTCGCGCTGTTCGCGTCGCTGGCGGTCGAGACGCGCGAGATCGTGCGCCGGCGCACGACGGGCTCAGTGCCCGGCTGGGTCTACCTCGTGCTCCCGGCCGCCGCGTTCCTCGTCCAGGAGCACGTCGAGCGGGCGGCCGCCACGGCCGAGCTGCCCCTGGACACGCTCGCGCAGCCCGCGGTGCTCGCGGGCCTCGCACTGCAGCTGCCGTTCGGCATCGCCGCGCTGGTCTCGGCGCGACTGCTCACGCGCGCGACGGCGGCCATCGCCCGACGCATCGGTCCGCGCACGCGCCCTCACGTCGATCGTCCCACCCAGCATGCCGATCGCGCCGACCTGCGCCCGCGCCGGGTCGTGCTGCTCCAGCCCGTGGGTCGCGGCCCACCGGCGTTCGCCGTCCCCTGAGACCGCGAACCCATCGAGGAGCAACCCATGAAGCGCACGATCACGAGCGTGCTCGCGCTCGTCCTGACAACCGGTCTGGTGGCTGCCTGCGGCAGCGACGACTCGACCGACGCGACCACCGCCGCGGCGCCCGCCGCCGCGACGACGGCTACCACCACCGCTGCCGCACCGGCCACGACGCCCGCGGCGACCACCGAGACGGCACCGGCCACGACCGCGGTGCCCGACGTGCTGACGATCACGGTCGTCGACTCCAAGCCCGTCGGCGGCGTCGCGAAGCTGAAGGTGAAGAAGGGCGACCGGATCCACTTCATCGTGGAGTCCGACGCGAAGCAGGAGGTGCACCTGCACGGATACGACGTCGCCAAGGACGCCGCCCCCGACGCCCCGGCGGAGTTCGATCTCGAGGCGACCATCGACGGTGTCTTCGAGGCCGAACTGGAAGAGCCGGGCGTGCAGATCCTCAAGCTGACCGTCGAGCCGTGAGACGCCGGCGGGCGCTCCCCGCCGTTGCCGTCGCCGTCGCCGCCCTCGCGTGGCCGGCGGCGGCAATGGCGCACGGCCTGACCGCACGCGCAGACCTGCCGCTGCCGCGGTGGCTGTTCGGCTGGGGCGCGGCCGTCGTGCTGATGATCTCGTTCCTCGCGCTGGCCGTGCTGTGGCCGAAGCCGAAGCTCGAGCACGCCGTGTCACGGCCGCTGCCGTGGCTCCGCTGGCTGACGTCGCGGCCGGTCGAGATCGTCTGCGGCACGATCGGCGTCGCCATCCTGCTGCTCGTCATCTACGCCGGGTTCGCGGGCGAGCAGAGCCCGAGCTCGAACATCGCGCCCGTGATCGTGTTCGTCACGTTCTGGGTCGGGTTCGTGCCGGTCTCGGTCGTCTTCGGCAACGTGTTCGCGGCGTTCAACCCCTGGCGGGCGATCGGGCGCCTCGCGTTCCCCACTGCCCGGCGGCCGTACCCGGCGTGGCTCGGACGATGGCCGGCGGCCGTGGTGCTGATCGGCTTCACGACGTTCGAGCTCGCCGTGCGGCGTGCCAGCGCGCCCGAGAAGGTGGCCGTGGTGGCCGTCGCGTACACCGTCGTGACGCTGATCATGATGGCGATCTACGGCGTCGAGGCGTGGATCGGCCGCGGCGAGGGCTTCGCCGTGTACTTCGACCTGTTCTCGCGGATGGCGCCGTTCGGCCGTGAGGGCGACCAGATCGTGCTGCGCCCTCCGCTGTCGGGCCTGCCGAAGCTGCAGCCGCTGCCCGGTACGACGATGGTGGTCGCGGTGATGATCGGCAGCCTGACGTACGACGGGGCGGCCGAGGCCAGCTTCTACCAGAGTATCGCCCAGGCCTTCCGCGACCTCGCCGGCGCGTTCGGCGCGAACGACGTCTGGAAGGCGCAGATCGCGGCGTTTCTCGGCCTGATCTGCTCGATCGCCGTCGTCCTCGCGCTGTACCTCGTGGGGTGTGTCGGCGCGAGCCTGCTCGACCGCTCGACGACGCCCGTGTCGGTCGCCAACTCGTTCGCCCACTCGCTGGTGCCGATCGCGTTCGCCTACGTGTCGGCGCACTACTTCACGTTCCTGGTGTTCCAGGGCCAGACGATCATCCCGCTCGCGTCGGACCCGCTGGGACACGGGTCCGACCTGTTCGGGACTGCCGGCGACACGATCAACTACGGCCTGATCGGCGCTGCCAGCGTCTGGTACATCCAGGTGATCCTGGTCGTCGTCGGCCACGCTCTGGCGCTGGCCCTGGCGCACGACCGGGCGCTGATCCTCTACCCCACGCAGCGCGATGCGGTGCGATCGCAGTTCTGGATGCTGGGCGTGATGGTGGCGTTCACGTCGCTCGCGCTGTTCCTGCTCAGCCAGGCGAATGCTTGACCCAGGTCAAAGAATCGAACCCGCACCGATCTCACACGCTTCGTGCCACGTCGCGCGATCTGCGCGCCTTCCGCGCGTGTGCATGCGTGGGGTCAGACCCCAGTAACGCCGTTTCTGGGGTCAGACCCACGTATCATTTGCCGCGAGGTAGGCGTCCAGGCGGGCCAGTAAGGCGGCCGTCTGACCGTAGATGGCGGCCGCCCCGATCGCCGTCACGGTGGTCGCTGCGAAGGGGGCCAGCAGGGCGCGCACCTCTCGGGCCCGGCTTACGTCGCCGAGCAGCATCGCGGTCGCACCCTGCTGCCACAGCGCGGTCGGCCAGTTGACGTCGCGGTCGAGGCTACCCGGCCGGCCCGCCGCCGCGAGCTGCTCCTCCGCGGCGGCCCGGTTGCCGCGGATCGCCTCGATCAGTGCCAGCCCGGACTGCCGCGCGTGCGCCACGTGCGGCTGCGCGGCTGCCGCGTGCAGATCCGCGAGCTCCTCCTCGACGACGTCCGGCCGCTCCTCGACCATCAGGCGCACGCCCTTCTGTGCGCGCAGCACGAGGCGGATGTCGGGATCGACGCCGCGGTCGCGGTACGCGACCAGCTCGGCCCGGAGCGCCTCTGCCGACTCCACGTCGCCGTCGATGTCGGCGAAGGCCACGCGCCATGCCAGCGGGTACCAGACATGCGCCGGGATCCGGAGGCAGTCGGCGACCGTCGCGTAGCGCGTGATCTCCTCCTCCGCCAGCTGCCGCTCGCCGGCGTCGATGAGGTCGATGACCAGCCAGTTGCGTCCCCGCAGCTCGGCCGGCCCGTCACCGGAGGCCGCCGCGACGGCGACCAGCTCCTCGCTGATCTCGCGCCGTTGCGCCAGGTGATCGATGTCCCAGCACGCGACCCGCAGCGCGCCCAGCGCCGCCGTCAGGGCAGACGGATCGCCGAGGCGGCGAGCGATCGCGACCGCCTCGGCGGCCAACGTCATCCGGCGCGCCGGCTCACCGTCGGAGTACGTCTCGATCGCCAGCCGCCCGAGCAGGCGCGCGCGTAACGCCTCGTCCCGCGTGGCGTCCAGGGCCTCCTCGAGCAACGCGACCTGCTCGGGGTCGACGGCGCGGATCACGACGCCGACGCCGGACCGCCCGAGCGTCGCCCGCGCGAGCCCGTCGCCGTCGCCCGCGGCCCGCGCCACGGCCGCCGCCTGGCCGAACACGGCCCGCCCGATCTCCGTCTCCCCCGCGCGCATCAGCGCATCGCCGTGGCGCGGCAGCAGCCGCGCCCGCGCCGGCGGATCGACCTCCATCGCCCGCGCGAAATGCGCCGCCGCGGTCTCGTACGCGAGCGCGGCGAGCGCCGCGTCGCCCGCCAGCTCGAGCGCCGCCGCCGCCTCGGCCCCGCCGCCGTCGGCGGCGGCCGCGAAGCGGTGACGCGCAATCTCCGAGACATCGCCGGACCGGGCCGCGAGCACGTCGGCAACGCGGCGGTGCAGCCGCACGCGGCGTAACGTCGACAGCTCGGCGAGCAGCGTCTCCTGGACAAGGGCGTGCGCGAACGCGCACGCCCCGTCCCGGTCATCGCGCAGCAAGCCGGCCGTGAGCGCCCGCGCGACGACGTCCAGCGGGTCGCTGCCGAGCACCTCCGCGAGGTCGGCGATCGTAAACCGGGCACCGATCACGGCGGCCGCAGCCAGCACGTCGCCGGCGTCCCCGCCCAGCCGGTCGAGGCGGTCCCCGATCACCTCGCGGACACCTTCGGACAGGCCGTTGGAGTCCGACTCGGCGGCGTTGCGGAACAGCTCGCGGGCGAAGAACGGGTTGCCGCCCGAGCGCCGGTAGACGGCGGCCACCAGCGCCGGCGAGGCCGCCGGATCGAGCGCGGCGACCGCCGACTCCTCCAGCCCGTCGAGCCGGACGCGGTCGACGACGACGTCGCGACGCAGGTTGGCCAGCGCCGCCGACAGCGGGTGCGCGCGGCCGAGCTCCGACTCGCGGTAGGTCGCGACGACCAGCAGGCGCATCGGGCCGCGCCACCGCAGCACGTGACCGAGCAGGATCAGGCTCGTCCGTTCCGCCCAGTGGAGGTCGTCCAGGACCAGCACCGTCGGGCGCTCGTGGCAGAGCGTGCTGAGGAGTGACGCGACCGCATCGAGCAACCGGTACCGGTCCTCGGCCGGAGCGGGGTCGACGCGCACGCCCGGCAGGATCCGCGCGAGCGCCTGCCCGTCGTGCTCGGTCAGCTCGGCGGCCAGCTGGCGCGGAAGCGCGTCCAGGAAGCCCCCGAGGGCCTCGACCCACGCCTGGTACGGCACCAGCGCGTCCTCCGCGACCCGGCCGGCCAGCACCGTCGCGCCCTGCCACCACGATGCGCTCGCCAGCTCGGCCGCGAGCCGGGACTTGCCGATGCCGGGCTCTCCCGCGACGAGCAGCAGGCCCGTGCCGCCGTGGCGGATGCGCTCGTACGCCTCCCTCGCGGCCACCATCTCGCCGGCGCGCCCCGCGAGCGGCGAGGCCGCCGCACGGACGACCAGCATCGGCAGCGGCACCTGCGGCATCCGGGCCGGCGTGGCAGCGCCGGCCCGCAACTCGTCCACCAGGCGGCGCGTCTCGAGCGACGGTGCGACCCCGCGCTCGCTGCGGAGCCGATCGCGGAACCGGTCGTACAGGTCGAGCGCGCCGGTGCGGTCGCCGGCCAGCCACGTCAGGCGTACGAGCTCGCGCAGGGCCGACTCGCTGAAGGGATCGCGCTCGATCCGCTCCCGCGCCTGCTCGACGGCCCCTGGATAGTTGTCGTCCAGCTCAAGTGCCGGCGCCGCAGCCGAGACGTTGCGCGACGCGCGCAGCAGGTGGCGCGCGCGCTCCTCGACGAGCCAGTCGCCGTCCAGCCCGGGAGCCAGCTCGCCCGGCTCGTCGCGGTCGACCTGCACCGCGGGCGACAGCGCGAGCGTCTCGCGGTCTGCGACCAGCACCCGGTCGGCATCGTCGCCCAGCGCGCGCCGGAGGACCGACAACGCCGAGCGCAGGCTCGTGCGGGCCGACTCGGTGTGGACGTTCGGCCACAGGCTGGCCGCGATCAGCGCCCGCGGCTGCCGCCCGGGATGCAGCGCGAGCCACACCAGCAGCAGCCGCGCCGGCCGTCCGTCGAGCTGACCGACGGGCACGCCGTCCGACAGCACGCGCACCTCGTCGACAAGTTTCACCTCGTACACCCGCCGAGCGTACCTCGGCACCCGCCTTTCGCGCCCCCACCTTCACGCCCGGCTCACGCCGCGTCAGCGGCTGGCCAGCGCCGGTTCCGAGCGCGGCCGCGCTCGGCTGCTGCTCCGCGCGGATCGTCTACAGCCGGTCGCGGATGATCCCGATCGCATCGTAGATCGGGACGTTGCCGATCGTCTGACGCAACGCGAACGCGCGGATCGAGCCGATCGCGCCTGCCTTCTCGGCCGCGTCGACGCCGGCCAGCAGGCCATGGCGGAGCGGCTCCTCGAGCGTGGCCGGCGGTGAGTCGCCCGTCAGCGCCTCGGCGACGCCGAGCACCGACAGCCCGCTCTCGCACGCCGCACCCGCGACGCCGTACAGGACCAGCTCGGCGGCCAGCTCCTGCACGCCCTTGGTGGACTGCCACGCCAGCGGCGCGCAGGCGTCGTCGGCGCCCTGAACCGCCAGCAGCAGGCGGTCGGCGGGAACAACGCGGGCCAGCGCCCTGAGGGCGTCGGCGCCGACCGCCGGCAGCACCCGGTCCTTCTCGAGGCCGTCGGCCGCCGTCGCAAGACCGGCTCGGATCGCCTGCTCGGCGCGGGCCCGGTCGACCCCGGCCGCCCGGGCGACCGCGGCCAGGGGGTCCTGCTCGGCGACGGCGGCCGCCAGCGGTGCGGCCGGCGTCTTCAGATCACACGCCGCCGCCACGAACGTGCGCAGCGCCAGTTGCGCACCGATCTGGTCCGGCCCGGACGGCGGCAGCCACGTCAGCGGCCGGCACGCGTCCGTTCCATCGCGCAGCAGCGCCACCAGCTTCACGGGATCGAGCGCGCGGGCGCCCTCGGAGAGCACGACGCCGAGCGCGGGATCGATCACCTCGTCTCCCTGCGCCGCAGCGAGGCTCGCAACAAGACCGTCGCGGAGGCTGGCGGCGACGGCGGGATCGGGGCCGGCGCCCGGCGCGAGCGCAGCCAGGTAGGTCGCCAGCGGCTCGGAGCGGGCGCACGCGGCACGCCGGGCGGCGTCCACCAGCACGCGCGCGACGACCGCGGCCGAAACGTCGTTCCTCGTGAAGGAGAGGATGCTGCAGGGCGGCTTCGTGGCGAGCACCTCGTCGACGATCTCCGGCACCGACACGATGTCGAGGAGCCCGCCGGCAAGATCGTCCAGGCCAGGCGCGAGCCTGCCGTCGCGGAGCGCGCCGCGGAGCCCGTCGGCGAGCGCCTCCGGCGCCTCAGGGCCGAGGCTCGAGCGGGTGTTCGGGTCGCCCAGCGCGAGCACCAGCGCCTCCCGCGAGATGCCGAGCGTGCACGCCGCCCGGGCCGCCCCGTCGAGCACCACGGACTGCAGCGCCTCGGCCTGGCCGGCGGCCGGCAGCGGCGCCATGCGGCACGGATCTGCGGTGCTGTGAGGCTCGTACGACGCGCCGCCCGCCACCGCGTAGGCAGCCGGGACCGCGACGGCCAGCGCAACGAGGACGACGAGCACGGAGCGGTGGCCCATCCCAGTACGATGCCAGGATGGTCCGGGCGCTCGCGCGGTCGCGTGTCCACTACGCGTGGGTCGTGCTCGCAGTTACCTTCCTCGTGATGCTGATGGCGGCGGGATTCCGCGCCACCCCGGGCGTGTTCCTGAAGCCGTACGAGGACGAGTTCGACTGGTCTCCAGGGCTGGTCGGCGGCGGCATCTCGATCTCGCTGCTGCTGTACGGCGCCGGCGCGCCCTTCGCCGCGGCGATGGTCGAGCGGCTCGGCATGCGGCGCGTCTGCAGCATCGCGCTGGTCGTGGTCGCGATCTCCTCGGCGCTGACGCTGGTGATGGACAGCCCGTGGCAGTTCTACGTGCTGTGGGGCGTGCTGGTCGGCACCGCCACCGGCGCGATCGCGATCCCGCTGGCGGCGATCGTGGCGAACCGCTGGTTCGCTACGCGCCGCGGGCTGGTGGTTGGCCTGCTGGGCGCGTCGTTCGCCGCCGGCCAGCTGATCTTCCTGCCGCTGCTCGCGTGGCTGGTGCAGGACTACGGGTGGCGCACCGCCTCGGCGTTCGTGAGCGCGATGGCGTTCTTCGTGATCGCGCCCGTTGCCGTCGTGTTCGTCCGCGACCGGCCCGAGCAGCTCGGGCTGCGACCGTACGGCGCCACCGACGAGACACCGCTGCCGCACCCGCCGCCCGCAAACCCGTTCCGGCACGCCATCGACGTGTTCAAGATCGCGTCGCACAAACGCGACTTCTGGCTCCTGGCGGGCGCGTTCTTCATCTGCGGCGCGACCACCAACGGGCTGATCGGGACGCACCTGATCGCCGCCTGCTCGGACCACGGCCTGTCGCCGGTGTTCGGCGCCGGGCTGCTCGCCACGATCGGCATCTTCAACATCCTCGGCGCCACCGCATCCGGCTGGCTGACCGACCGCCGCGACCCGCGCTGGCTGCTGTTCTGGTACTACGGCCTGCGCGGCATGGCGCTGCTCGGGCTCAACGCCGCGCTGTCCGACGCAGGCCTCGTGCTGGTCGTGTTCGTCGTGTTCTACGGCCTCGACTGGGTGGCCACCGTACCGCCCACGGTCGCGCTGTGCCGCGAGGCGTTCGGGTCGGAACGCGCCGGCGTCGTGTTCGCCTGGGTGTTCTCCGGGCACCAGATCGGCGCGGCGTTCGCCGCCTGGGGCGCCGGCCTCAGCCGCGGCTGGTTCGACTCGTACCTGCCCGCGTTCCTGTTCGCCGGCTCGCTCGGGATCGCCGGCGCGGTCATCTCCCTGCTCGTCGGCCGGCGCATCGTCTGGCGCCAGCCCTCCCCCGCCCTCTAGGAGTTCCTGAAATGCCGTACCCGATCCGCGTCGGCGT
>JBBQFB010000060.1:0-19205 GCA_038321545.1 Gaiellales bacterium | reverse complement strand
CTGCAGCGCACCTTCCGGCGCATGCTCGACGCGGGCGACGGCGCATGTGCGATGGAGGTCTCGTCGCACGCGCTCGACCTGCACCGTGTCGACGGTGTCCGGTTCGCGGCCGCGGCGTTCACGAACCTGTCGCAGGACCACCTCGACTTCCACGGCTCGATGGAGGGCTACTTCGCGGCCAAGGCGCGGCTGTTCGACGGCCGCTGCCCGACCGCGACCAACGCGGGCGACGCGTACGGCAGCCGTCTGGAGACCACCATCCGGTACGGCGCCGACGAGGCCGAGATCCGCGCCGCCGACCTGCAACTGGACGCCGCCGGCTCCCGGTTCCGGCTGGTGACGCCGGCCGGCGAGGTCGCCGTGCAGACGCGCCTGCGGGGCTCCTTCAACGTGGCCAACGCGCTCGCAGCCGCGTCGCTCGCGTACCTGATGGACGTGCCGCTCGAGGCGATCGCTGCCGGCATCGGCTCGGTGGACGGCGTACCGGGCCGCCTCGAGCCGGTCGAGGCCGGTCAGCCGTTCACCGTACTGGTCGACTACGCGCACACGCCGGACGCGCTCGCGACGGTGCTGCGGACGGCCCGCGACATCACCCGCGGGCGCCTGATCGTGGTGTTCGGGTGCGGTGGGGACCGCGACCGGGCGAAGCGGCCCGTGATGGGCGAGGTCGCCTCGCGCCTCGCCGACGATGTGGTCGTGACCTCCGACAACCCGCGCTCCGAGGATCCCGACGTGATCATCGCCGAGATCCTCGCGGGCGTCACGCGGCCCGTCATGGTCGAGCCCGACCGGCGGGCGGCGATCCAGACGGCGCTCGCGCGCGCGACGGAGGACGACGTTGTCGTGATCGCGGGCAAGGGGCACGAGCAGGGCCAGGAGACCGCCGGCTCGAAGGTGCCGTTCGACGATCGCGTCGTCGCCCGGGAGGCCTTGGTTTGATCGCGACGACGGCCGGAGCGCTATCGGGCTGCCGCGTCGTTCGGGGTGCTCCGGCGACGCCGCTGACCTCCGTCGCGATGGACTCCCGGCGGGCCGGCCGGGGCGCGTTGTTCGTCGCGATCCGGGGCGGGCACGACCACACGGGGGCGGCGCGGGCGCAGGGATGTGCGGCGGTGCTGGTCGATGACGCCCACGTCGCGGCCGAGCCGGAGGGCGTCGTCCTCGCGGCGCCGGACACGATCGGGGCGCTGCAGGCCATCGGCGCTGCGAACCGGGCGGCGTCGGTCGCGACCGTGGTCGGTGTGACCGGCTCCTCCGGCAAGACGTCGACGAAGGACGTGCTCGCGGCGCTGGTCGGCGCCCAGCGGCGCACGATCGCCGCAGAGGAGGGCCACAACAACGAGATCGGCCTGCCCTTCACGCTGACGCGCATCGCCGCCGACACCGAGGTGGCGATCTGCGAGCTGGCGATGCGCGGCGCCGGCCAGATCTCGGAGCTGGCCCTGCTCGCCCGCCCCGAGATCGGTGTGATCACGAACGTCGGCGAGGCGCACCTCGAGCTGCTTGGCTCACGCGAGGCGATTGCCGCCGCCAAGGCCGAGCTGCTCGAGCACGTCGACGTGGGCGTCGTACCGGCGGGCGAGCCGCTGCTCGAGCCGTACCTGGGGAAGCCCGCGATGCTCGTCACGTTCGGCGAGGAGGCGGGCGCCGACGTGCGCATCGCGGGCCGCAGCCCGCTTGCCACCGGCATGACCGTGGCGCTCGACATCGACGGCCGCACGATCGCTGTCGACACGAACCTGACCGGCCGGCACAACGCCTTCAACCTCGCGGCCGCCATGGCCGTCTGCCGTGCGCTCGGCCTCGACCTCGACGCCTGCGCGGCAGCCGCCGGATCGATCCAGCTGCAGCGCTGGCGGTCGGAGGACCACCCGCTGCCGGGCGGCGGCGTGGCCGTGAACGACGCCTACAACGCCAACCCGTCGTCGGTGGAGGCGGCCCTGGCGGGCCTCGCCGAGCGGGATCACGCCGGCCGTCTGGTGGCGGTGCTCGGCGAGATGGCCGAGCTCGGTCCGGCCGCGCTCGAGCTGCACCGCCGCGTCGGCGAGACGGCAGCGGCGCTCGGCTACACCTTGGTGGTGGCGGTCGGCGAGCCGGCCCGCGGTTACCTCGAGGGGGCCGGCGGCGGCGTCGAGCAGCACCTCGTCGCGAATCGCTCCGGGCTGATCGCGTTCCTCGCGGACATCGTCCGGCCCGGCGACCGGGTGCTGGTGAAGGCCTCGCGGTCGGCCGGGCTCGAGGCGATCGCGGCCGGCGTCGCCGCACGCCTGGCGAACGGGGTCGGCACGTGACCCGCGCCCTCGCAGCGGCCGTGCTCGCGGCCGTCCTCTCGGTGCTCGCCGGGCCGCGCTTCATCCTCCTGCTGCGCCGGCTGCGGTACGGCCAGAACATCCGCGAGGACGGCCCGGCACACCACAAGACCAAGCAGGGGACGCCGACCATGGGCGGCCTGCTGATCGTCGCGTCGGCGGTGGTCGCGTACGTCATCTTCGCGAGCTACGGCCTGCAGAGCCTGGCGGTGCTCACGGCGCTGCTCGGGTGCGCCGCGCTCGGCTTCGCCGACGACTGGCTGAAGGTGATGCGCAAGCGTTCGCTCGGCCTGAAGGGCCGCTGGAAGCTGCTCGGCCAGGTAGCCGTGGCCGGCGTGATCTCGCTGGTGGCCCACCACGAGCACGTGTCAACCGTCGTGTTCGTGCCGATCGTCGACTTCCACGTCGATCTCGGGCCGGCGTGGTTCGGGCTCGTGCTGCTGATGGTCCTCGGCGCCACGAACGCCGTCAACCTGACCGATGGGCTGGACGGTCTCGCGAGCGGCATCACGGCGCTCGTGATGCTGGTCTTCACGGGCATGGCGGTGGTCGGGTACCAGTTCGGGCAGCGCGCCGTGACCGCGTGCCTGACCATCGATCGGACGTCGGTGCTGCCCGAGTGCCGGTCGGTGATCCAGGAGCGGCTGGAGTTCCGTGACCAGTCGCTCGACCTTGCGATCCTGGCTGCCGCGCTGCTCGGTGCGTGCGTCGGGTTCCTCTGGTACAACGCCTTCCCGGCCGACGTCTTCATGGGAGACACGGGCTCGCTGGCGCTGGGCGGCGCCGTCGCCGCGTTCGCGGTGTTCACGAAGACCGAGCTGCTGCTGCCGCTCGTGGGCGGCGTGTTCGTGGTCGAGTCGCTGTCGGTGATCATCCAGGTGATCTCGTTCAAACGCACCGGCAAACGGGTCTTCCTGATGACGCCGATCCATCACCACTTCGAGATGAAGGCGTGGTCCGAGACGAAGATCATGGTCCGGTTCTGGATCGTTGCGGCGCTGTGCTCGGGCGCGTCCTTCGTGCTCTTCTATCTGCGGTTCGACCAGTACGGCGACATCCTCGGCCGCCTGTCCCGGTGAGCGGCGAGCTGCCCGATCGCGTGCTCGTCGTCGGGGCAGCCCGCTCGGGCGTGGCGGCAGCCGATGCGCTCGCGGCGCGCGGGGTGGAGGTGGTGCTGCACGACGGTGACGACAGCCTGGTGCCGGTGGTCTCCGACCGCGTCGCGCTGCTGCTCGGGGCACACGATGCGGCCGCGCTGGTGCGCGATGCCGACGTGCTCGTGAAGTCGCCCGGCGTGCCGGCTTCGGCGCCCGTCGTCCAGGCCGCCCGGGACGCCGGGATTCCGGTCTGGAGCGAGGTCGAGGTCGGCTACCGGCTGCTGCCCGACGGCGCCCGGCTGGTCGGCATCACGGGCACCAACGGCAAGACGACCGTCACCGAGCTGGTCGGTGCGATGCTGGCCGAGGCCGGTGCGGACGCGGTCGTGGCCGGCAACGTCGGGTTGGCGCTGTCACGCGTCGCCGGCGACGTGACGCCGGACGGCGTCGTGGTGTGCGAGCTGTCGTCGTTCCAGCTGGAGGACGTCGACACGCTCCGCTGCGACGCGGCCGCGCTGCTCAACCTCACGCCGGACCACCTCGACCGGCACGGCACGCTGGTCGAGTACGGCCGCACCAAGCTGCGGATCTTCGAGCGCCAGCGTGCCACCGACACCGCGGTGCTCAACGACGATGACCCGTGGGTGGCGGCGCTCGCTGCGCTGCCGGGCGAGGCGCGGGTGGTGCGGACGCACGCGACCGAGGCCGCCGCGCTCGGCTTCCTGCGCTCGCGGCTGCGCGGCGCGCACAACCGTGAGAACGTTGCCGTCGCGGCCGCGCTGGCCGGCGCGATGGGTGTGTCGAGCAGCGACATCGGCCAGGCCGTGATCGGGTTCCGACCCGTCCCGCACCGGCTCGAGCACGTCGGCGACATCGACGGTGTCAGCCTCTGGAACGACTCGAAGGCCACCAACGTCGACGCCACGCTGAAGGCGCTCACGGCCTTTCCGGGCGGCGCGCTGCGGATCATCCTCGGCGGCTCCGACAAGGGCGCCGACTTCGTGCCGCTGGCCGACGCGCTGATCGGCGCAGTCCGGGCGGCATACCTGATCGGACCCGCGGGTCGCCGGATGGCGCCGCTGATCGACCCGTCGGTTCCGGCCGCCATCTGCGAGACCCTCGAGCCCGCGCTGGACGCCGCCCTGCGCGACGCGGAACGCGGCGAGGCGATCCTGCTGGCACCGGCCTGCGCGTCGTTCGATGAGTTCACGAGCTACGAGCAGCGCGGCGACCGGTTCCGGCGGCTGGCCATCGCCCGCGGCGCGATCCTGCAGGACTGACGCCGCCGGCGCCGGACGCGGGAGGGGTCCGGGCATTCTCGTGGAATCTCGATACGTGGCCGAACAAACCAGCGACGGCGCGGCCGCGCCCACGGAAGCGACGCGGACGCCGCGCCGCCGCGACCTGCCCGGCGAGGGACAGCTGCTGCTGCTGATCACGCTCGGGCTGACGGCGATCGGCCAGGTGATGGTCTACTCGGCCTCGAGCCCCGTTGCGATGACCACGGCGCGGTACGGCAACGACCCGCTCTACTTCGTCAAGAACGGCGTCGTCTTCACCGTCGCGGGCGTGCTGCTGATGCTGCTCGTGATGCGGATGCCGGTATCGGTGTTCAGGACGTTTGCGCCGCTCGGGCTGGTCGTGGCCCTGCTGCTGCTCGTCGCGGTGATGCTGCCCGGCGTCGGCGCGACCATCAACGGCGCTCGCCGCTGGATCGCCGTCGGACCGATCACGGTGCAGCCGTCGGAGTTCGCGAAGGTGGCGTTGCTCGGCACCGCCGCGGCCCTGCTGGCCGCGAAGAAGGTGGCGCCGCAGAGCTTCGGCGAGCTGATGAAGCCGATCGGGCTGCTGACCGGTGTGGTCTGCGCGCTCGTGCTCGCCGAACCCGACCTCGGTTCGGCGCTCGCGATCGCGCTCATGGTCGGCGCGATGCTGATCGTGGCCGGCGTGCCCGGCCGCCTGTTCGCGCGCATCTTCGGCATCGCGCTGTTCCTCGGCGGGATCGCGATCTGGCTCGAGCCGTACCGCCGCGGCCGATTGCTGGCGTTCCTCGATCCGGAGTCACACGCAAGTGACGGCTCCTACCAGGTGCTGCAGGGCATCATCGGCTTCGCGTCCGGCGGCGCCGGCGGCGTCGGCCTCGGCGAGTCGATCCAGAAGGTCTACTACGTGCCCGAGGCGCACACCGACATGATCTTCGCGATCATCGGCGAAGAGCTCGGCCTGGCCGGGTCGCTCGTGATCCTGGTCGGGTTCGCGGCGTTCGCGTGGGCCGGTTTCACGATCGCCCTGCGCGCCCGCGACCGCTTCTCGCAGCTGGTCGCCGTCGGTACGACCGCGCTGATCGCGGGTCAGGCGGCGATCAACGTGGGCGCCGTCACGGGCATCCTGCCGCTGACCGGCATCCCGCTGCCGCTGGTCTCGTACGGGTCGTCGTCGAAGGTGTCGACGCTGCTGATGGTGGGCGTGGTGCTGGCCGTCTGTCGCGAGGGCCGCACCGCGGAGGAGCTCGCGGCCGAGAAGGTCAAACGCCGCACGGCGCGCGGCGATCGCCGGGCCGAGGCCGCCACCGAGGCGGTCGAGCAGCCGCGCCGAAAGCGCGCCACCGCCGGCCGCTGACGTCACACCCGAGCCCGTCCGCCGCTCCTTCCTGTGGGGTGCCGGAGCGTGTGGCGGACGGGCTCGAGGTCGTGCGTGGGTGGCGCTATGAGGGTCGGGCTATGGCGATCACTATGTGCTCGCCCTCGCGCGGGCGGCGTCCGATGACGATCCGGACACCACGGCCGCGCAGGCAGCTCGTCCTCTGGCGATCGATCGCGGATGCGATGCGCTCGCGGTGGACGATCATGGCTGCTTCGTTCTGAATCGTAGTCAACACGGTAGGAGCTCCTCTGTGCTCGCAGGGATGGACGGACGGGCGCGCTTCAGGTCACGCGGCGAAAACGCGAGGACGGAAGAGCGCCCCTCATCTCCGCCTGCGCGGATCCGGGCCGGACGAACTGCGTGAGCGGCGGTGTTACGCCGGGACGCAGTAGGACACGAGCCCGCGCACGGAACGACGCGCCGCAAATGCGGGCGTCTTCGTGCGGGTGATGTCGTATCCGGTATTCGCCATAGATCGGCCCTCCCTGAGGAGTGCTTTTTCAAACTAGCAGGCCCACCGGCCGTTCCGCAAGGGGGCTTCGGTACGCTCGCTCTGGAATGGCGGTTCGGATCCTGATCGCAGCCGGCGGCACCGCCGGGCATGTCGCACCCGCGCTGGCGGTCGCCGACGTGTTGCGCGAGCGCGGGTGCGACGTGGTGTTCGCGGGCACCGCCGGCCGCGCCGAGGGACGCATGGTGCCGGCTCGCGGCTACCCGCTCGAGACGTTCAAGGTGTCGGGGTTCGAGCGCCGCGTGTCGGCGAAGCTGGCGCGCTCCGTCGGCCAGGCGGCGCTCGCGCCGGCGGCCTGCGCGGGCATCCTCCGGCGCGTACGGCCGGACGTCGTGCTCGGCGGCGGCGGGTACGTCTCCGGCCCGATGGTCGCGGCCGCGGCGGCGATGCGGATCCCGACCGTGCTGACCGAGACCGATGGCCGCGTCGGCCTCGCCAACCGCCTCGCCGGGCCGCTCGTCCGCCGCGTGCTGCTGGCCGTGCCGATCGACGGGCTGACCGGCGACCGCTACCGCGTGGTCGGCCGGCCCGTCGATCCGGCCTTCTTCGCCGTCACCCGCGCCGAGGCGCGCGCGGCCTACGCGATCGCCGGCGACGAGCAGGTGGTGGCCGTGTTCGGCGGCTCGCTCGGGGCCGGGGTGCTGAACGGCGCCGTCGCGGACGCGTACGGCGAGGAGGACCCGACCGCACCGCTCGTGCTGCAGGTGACCGGCCGCGGGAAGCTCGCGGGAGCGATGCCGCACGACCACCTCCGGGTGTTCGAGTACTGCGACTCGATGCCGCAGCTGCTGCACGCCGCCGACCTCGTCGTCTGCCGGGCGGGCGGCTCGGTGTGGGAGGTGGCCGCGGCGGGCATTCCCGCGATCCTCGTGCCGTGGTCGGGTGCGACGGGCGACCACCAGGTGCCGAACGCGCAGCACTTCGCCGCCGGCGCCGTGGTCGTGCCGGACGCCGAGCTGGACGGACCGCGTCTGCGCGCCGAGGTGGCGGCCCTGCTGGCCGACGAGCCGCGCCGGGCCGCGATGGCAGCCGCGATGCGCGAACTGGCGCGGCCGGACGCGGCGTCCGACATCGCCGACGAGCTGCTGGCGCTGGCCGGATGATCCACCTGCTGGGCATCGGCGGCATCGGCATGAGCGGCATCGCGCGGGTGCTCCACGGCCGCGGCGTCGCCGTGTCGGGCTGCGACCGGGCCGACGGCCCGGCGCTGGACGCGCTGCGCGCGCTCGGCATCGCGTGCGTCGCGCCGCACGACCCTGCGCACCTCGCCGGCGTGGACGAGCTGGTCGTCTCGACCGCGGTCGACGCCGACGAGCCGGAGCTCGTGCGGGCCCGCGAGCTGGGCCTGACCGTGCGGCACCGCTCCGAGGCGCTGGCAGACATCCTCGCCGGCCACGCCCGGCGCGTGGTCGTGACCGGCGCGCACGGCAAGACGACGACCAGCGCGATGCTCGCAGTGGCGCTGACGGAGCTCGGCCGGTCGCCCAGCTTCGTGGTCGGCGGCGAGGTGCGCCAGCTCGGCACGAACGCCGCAGCCGGCGACGGCGACATCTGCGTCGCCGAGGGCGACGAGTCGGACCGCTCCGTGGAGCGCCTTCCGGCCGATATCGCCGTCGTCCTGAACGTCGACCTCGACCACCTCGACCACTACGACTCGGTGGCCGACGTGGTCGCGCTGCTGGGCTCCTGGACGGCGCGGCTGCCCGACAGGGGTCTGCTGGTATCCGGCGACGGCGTCGACCTGCCGGCACCGCGCACGGTGCGGTTCGGCGTCGGGGCGGGGGAGGGGCTGCGCGCGTTGGACGTGACGGAGGAGGCGGCCGGCGTTGCCTTCCGCCCGTCGCGCGGGCCGGACCGCGTGCAGCTGGGCGTGCCGGGCGCGCACAACGCCGGCAACGCGTGTGGCGCCGCGCTGGTGCTCGAGGAGCTGGGCGTGCCGCTGGACGACGCGTTTGCCGCGCTGGCGACGTTCCAGGGCGCGGGTCGGCGCTTCGAGCTGGTCGGCGAGCGCGATGGCTTCCAGGTGATCGACGACTACGCGCACCACCCGGCCGAGCTGGCGGCCACGCTCGCCGCGGCCCGTGGGCAGCAGCCGGATGCGCGGCTGGTCGTGTACTTCCAGCCACACATGCCGTGGCGCACGCGGCGGTTCGCGGGCGCGTTCGCCGAGGTGCTGGCCGGCGCCGACCTGGTGGTGCTGTCCGAGACCTACGTGGCGCGCGGGCGGCCCGACCCCGACGCGTCGGCGGCCGTGATCGTCGAGCGTCTGCAGGCGCTCGCGCCCGGGCTCGAGGTCGTGTTCGCGCCGACCTACGACGAGGCGACGGCGGCGCTGCGGAGCCTCGTGCGGGCCGGCGATCTGGTGCTGTGCTGCGGCGCGGGGCCGGTCGACGCGGTGGCGCGGGCGGTAGTGGCGTGAGTCGACCTGAGATCATCCAGGAGGACTTTCCGCTCTCCAGGCTGACCACGATCGGCACCGGCGGCCCGGCGCGGTACTTCGCCCGGCCGCGCGACACGGAGGCGCTCCACGCATGTCTGGCGTGGGCCGTTGCCGAGCAGGTCACGGTGCGCGTGGTGGGCCTCGGGTCGAACCTGCTGCCGGCCGACTCCGGCTTCGACGGACTGGTGCTGCGGCTGGACGGAGAGCTCGCCGCGATCGAGATCGATCCACCGTTCGTGCGCTGCGGCGGCGGTGCGTCGCTGGCAGCGATCGTCTCGAAGACCCGCGATGCGGGCCTGTCGGGCGTCGAGTTCGGCTGCGCGATCCCCGGTACCGTCGGCGGCGCGGTACGCATGAACGCCGGTGCGTACGGCCGCGAGATGCGCGAGCCGCTGGTCGAGGCCGTCGTCGTATCGGCGGCCGGCACCCGCCGCGGTGGGCCGGACGAGCTCGGCCTGCGCTACCGCGGCTCCGACATCGCGCCGGACGAGGTCGTGGCCCGGGCGGTCCTCGAGCTGACGGCGGCCGACCCGGCCGAGATCCGCACCACGATCCGCGGCATGCAGGACCGGCGCACGGCCGCGCAGCCGCGCAAGTCGCGCACGTTCGGCTCGGTGTTCAAGAACCCGCCCGGCGACCGCACCAGCGGCCAGATCCTCGAGGCGTGCGGCCTGAAGGGGTTCGCGATCGGCGGCGCCCGCATCTCACCGCGCCACGCGAACTTCATCGAGAACGACGGGACCGCGACCTCGGCGGATGTCGTGGCGCTGATGGCGGAGGCGCGGCGGCGCGCCCGCGCGCAGTTCGACGTCGAGCTGGAGCACGAGGTCGAGCTGCTCGGCGATATCGCGATTCCCGTCTAGAAACGCTCGATCCGCCGCAGGATCGGACCGGTCCGCGGCGAACCCGGACGCGTGGTACCTGCCCTGCGCGCCCGTCTCCGTCTCGCCCTGCTCGCCGCCGCCGGCGTGCTCGTCCTCGCCGGCGGCTACCTCGGGCTGCGCGCCTCGCCGATGTTCGGCGTGGACGAGATCGCCGTCGCCGGCGTGAAGGGCGCCGGCGCGAAGGCGATCCAGGCGCGTGCCGACTCGGTGATCGGATCGAAGAGCCTGCTGGCCGTCGATCCGCAGGCCGTGGCGGACGCCATCGCCGGCCTGCCGCTGGTGCGCTCCGTCCAGGTCGACCGCGCCTTCCCGCACACGCTCCGGATCCGCGTCGTCGCCGAGCGCGCCGCCGCCGTCGTCGAGACCGGCACCAGCCGGTACACGATCGCGCGGTCCGGGCGCGTGATGGGAGACGCGCCGGCGTCCTCGAAGCTGCCGCAGCTGTCTGCCACCGCGGCCGCCGTCCCGCAGCCGGGCCAGGCGCTGCCGCCGTCCACGCGCGACCAGGTGCGTCTCGCCGCTGCGCTGCTCGACCACACCGATCTGCGGGTGACGCTGATCGCCGACGACCAGTCGGGGCTTTCGGCGCGGCTGGCCGGCGGGACACAGTTGCGCCTCGGCGACGCATCGGTGCTCGACCGCAAACTGGTCGTCGCTGCATCGCTGCTGGCCAAGCGCCCGCGCGGCGCGGACGGCGAGCCGCTGACGCTGAAGTACCTCGACGTGTCGGTGCCCGACCACCCGGTACTGCGCAGCGAGCAGCCCGATTCGGCCACCGCGGCCGATGGCGAGGCGGTCGATCTGGGAGCAGCGCTGGCCCCGGACGTGCCCGTCGACACCGCGCTGGTGATCAGCCAGCTGTTCCATCCAGCGCAACTCTCTACTGGAGGTTGAGATGACACTGTCTCATCCTCTGCTTGAGCATGATAATTGGTCCTTGACCTTCTCCCCCCTCGGGGGTATGCTGTCGTCTGGCCCGTGCCCTGTGCATCGGGCCTTCGCTGTTTTCGGAGGGCAACGCTCTTGTTGAGCTTGAGAGTTAGAGGTGCGTGAGTGATGCGCGACGCTGGTGGTTCCTACGTTGCCGTGATCAAGGTCGTCGGCTGCGGCGGCGGCGGTTCGAACGCCGTCAACCGCATGGTCGATGCCGGCCTGCGCGGCGTGGAGTTCATCGCGGTCAACACGGACGCGCAGGCGCTGCAGATGACGGATGCCGATGTTCGGCTCCACATCGGCGCCAAGGTCACCCGTGGACTCGGCGCGGGTGCGAATCCCGACGTCGGCCGCGAGGCCGCCATCGAGAGCCGCGACGAGCTGAAGGAGGCGCTCAAGGGCGCCGACATGGTCTTCGTGACGGCGGGCGAGGGCGGCGGTACCGGCACCGGTGCGGCCCCCGTGATCGCCGAGCTGGCGAAGGAGCTCGGAGCGCTCACCGTCGGCATCGTCACGCGCCCGTTCGCGTTCGAGGGCCGGCGCCGCACCGACCAGGCCGATCGCGGCATCGAGGATCTGGCCTCCAAGGTCGACACCCTCGTGGTCATTCCGAACGACCGGCTGCTGTCGCTGGTCGAGAAGCGCACCTCGATCATCGAGGCGTTCCGGATGGCCGACGACGTGCTCCGCCAGGGCGTCCAGGGCATCACCGACCTGATCACCGTGCCCGGCGTGATCAACCTGGACTTCGCCGACGTGCGCACGATCATGCGCGAGTCCGGCACGGCGCTGATGGGCATCGGCACCGCGGCGGGCGAGAACCGCGCCGCCGAGGCAGCCCGCGCCGCGATCTCGAGCCCGCTGCTCGAGTCGAGCGTCGAGGGCGCAACCGGCATTCTGCTGAACATCACCGGTGGTGGCGATCTCGGCCTGTTCGAGGTCAACGACGCGGCCGAGATCGTCGCGAGCGCCGCCGATCAGAACGCGAACATCATCTTCGGAGCGGTCGTCGACGAGCAGCTCGGCGACCATATCCGCGTGACGGTGATCGCGACCGGCTTCGAGAAGCGGGCGCGGGGGCCGGAGCCGGCGAAGCTGTCGACGGAGCCCACCGACCCCTCGCTCGGCACCGGCGACTTCGAGCGCCCGGCCGGCACGTTCGAGATCCCCGGCGACATGCTGGACGTCCCCAGCTTCCTGCGCGACAACTGATCGGTCCGTCGCCCGAGCCGGCGAACGAGGTCTAGCGCGAACGGTGTGCCCGGAGCGGGACGCACCGTGCCGTTTCCGAACGCCGTGCGCCAGATCGGTCAAGATGCGCGCCTTCCGGCACATTGCGTTCTGGGGTCTGACCCCCGTGGCCGGGCGTTTCGGGGTCAGACCCCGATCGCTGGACCGGCACGCTTCCGCGCCGAACTACCGCTAGTCCATGCCCTCTTCCGTCGCCACGCGCTCGCCCGGATCGCCGCCCTGCGTGTCGGGCGCGCCGATCTCGGCGATCGGATCCGAGCCGCCCGCCTCGAGGCGGCCGAGCAGCGAGCCCGTGCTCGCGCCGAGCAGGCCGCTGCGCGCGAACAGCTCGAGCTTCGCGCGCGAGTCGGCGATGTCGAGGTTGCGCATCGTCAGTTGACCGATCCGGTCGAGCGGGCCGAACGCCGCGCCCTCCGTCCGCTCCATCGACAGCCGCTCCGGGTGGTACGTGAGGTGCGGACCGGCTGTCGAGACGACGGTGTAGTCCTCGCCTCGGCGCAGGCGCAACTGCACCTCGCCGGTGATCGCACGGCCGACCCAGCGCTGCAGGGACTCGCGCAGCATCAGCGCCTGCGGGTCGAACCAGCGGCCCTCGTACAGCAGGCGGCCGAGCCTGCGACCCTCTTCGCGGTACGAGGCCAGCGTGCCCTCGTTGTGGATCGCGTTGACCAGCCGCTCGTAGGCAATCGACAGCAGCGCCATGCCGGGCGCCTCGTAGATGCCGCGGCTCTTCGCCTCGATGATCCGGTTCTCGATCTGGTCGGACATGCCGAGGCCGTGCCGCCCGCCGACGGCGTTCGCCTCGCGCACCAACGCCACGTGGTCGGCGAACCGCTGGCCGTTGATCGCCACCGGCCAGCCCTCGGCGAACTCGACGACGACCTCCTCGGACGGGACATCGACGGCGTCGTCCCAGAAGCGGACGCCCATGATCGGCTCGACGAGGTCCATCGACTCGTCCAGCTGCTCGAGCTTCTTCGCCTCGTGCGTCGCGCCCCAGATGTTCGCGTCGGTGGAGTACGCCTTCTCGGTCGAAGCGCGGTACGGCAGGTCGCGGGCCTTCAGCCACTCCGACATCTCGTGGCGCCCGCCGAGCTCCTCGACGAAGGCGGGGTCGAGCCACGGCTTGTAGATGCGCAGCATCGGGTTGGCGAGCAGCCCGTAGCGGTAGAACCGCTCGATGTCGTTGCCCTTGTAGGTCGAGCCGTCACCCCAGATCGAAACGCCGTCCTCGCGCATCGCCTGCACCAGCATCGTGCCGGTCACGGCGCGGCCGAGCGGCGTCGTGTTGAAGTACGTACGCCCGGACGACGAGATGTGGAACGCGCCGCACTGCAGCGCGACGAGGCCCTCGTGGACGAGCTCCACCTTGCAGTCCACCAGGCGGCCCTGCTCTGCGCCGTAGTCCTGCGCGCGCCCGGGGATGGAGCCGATGTCGTCCTCGTCGTACTGGCCGAGGTCGGCGGTGTACGCGTAGGGGATGGCGCCGCGCTCGCGCATCCAGGCGACGGCGACCGAGGTGTCCAGGCCGCCCGAGAAGGCGATCCCGACGCGGTCGCCGATGGGGAGGGAGACGAGGACCTTCGACATGGGCCACACGCTATCGCGGCGGAACCGCCCTGGCGCTACTCGTTTGCATGGGTATGCACCAAACGCGTATACTCATGCGCGATGAATGAGCGTCATCGATTGATCGCCGTGATCCTGGACCGCCGCGAGGTCACGTCGCAGCAGCAGCTGGTCGAGCTGCTCTCGGACCAGGGCGTCGCCGTCACCCAGGCGACGGTCTCACGGGACCTCGACCGGCTCGGCGCCGTCCGCGTGCGCCGCAACGGCCACATGGTCTACGCGCTGCCGGAGGGCGACGAGCCGATCGACCCGCAGGAGCTGCTGCGGCAGGTACTCGGCGCGGTCCTCTCGATCGAGTCGTCGTCGAACCTGTGCATCCTGAAGACGAAGCCGGCGCAGGCGATGCCGGTCGCGCGCGCCTTCGACCAGGCCGACCTGACCGTCATCTGCGGCACCATCGGCGGCGACGACACGATCCTCCTGGTCGCGCGCGAGCCCGCAGTCGGCACGGACATCGCGGACCTGTGCCGTTCGCTCCAGCAGCGGGAGGTCCGTGTCTGAGGCCGGGCCGCTCTGGTCGGGCCGCCTCGCCGGCGGCCTCGACCCGCGCGTGCTGGCGTACTCCCAGTCGCTGTCGGTCGACGGCCGCCTGCTGCCGTACGACGTGCGCGCCTCGAAGGCGCACGTGCGGATGCTGGCGCGGCAGGGGATCATCCCGGCCGCCGACGCCGCGGCCATCGAGGAAGCGCTCGACCACGTCGGGCTCGACGAGGGTGCGAACGACGAGGACGTCCACTCGCTGATCGAGCGGCAGCTCGTCGCGCGCCTCGGCGAGACCGGCAAGCGCGTGCACGCCGGTCGCTCGCGCAACGACCAGGTGGCGACCGCGTTCCGGCTCTACTGCCGCGACGCGGCCCGCGAGCTCGTCGGCACGGTGGCCGGCCTGCAGGCCGTCCTCGTCGCGCGAGCGCGCGTGGACGGCGGGCTCGTAATGCCCGGCTACACCCACCTGCAGCGCGCGCAGCCGCTGCCGCTCGGCCACCACCTGGCAGCCCACGTCTGGGCGCTGCAGCGCGACGTCACCCGGCTGCTCGCCGCCGGCAAGGCCGCCGACACCTCGCCGCTGGGCGCCGGCGCGCTGGCCGGGTCGAGCCTGCCGATCGACCCCGACGGCGTCGCACACGACCTCGGGTTCGGGGCGCGGTTCGCGAACTCCATCGACGCGGTCGCCGACCGCGATTTCGCGGTCGACCTCTCGTACGCCTGCACGCTCTCCGCCGTGCACCTGTCGCGGATCGCGGAGGAGCTCGTGCTGTGGACGTCGCAGGAGTTCGGGTTCGCGGAGCTCGACGACGGCGTCGCCCAGGGGTCGAGCATGATGCCGCAGAAGAAGAACCCGCAGATCGCGGAGCACGTGCGCGGCCGCTCGGCGGTCGCGATCGGGCGGCTGACGGCGCTGCTCGGCGTGATCAAGGGCCTGCCGCTGGCGTACAACTCGGACCTGCAAGAGGACAAGGAGCTCGTCTTCGCGCAGGTCGACGGCGTCCGCGGCTCGCTCGAGGTGCTGGGCCTGGCGTTCGCCGGCATCCGCTTCGACGGCCAGCGGATGGCCGCTGCGGCCGGGGACGGCCTGACGGTCGCGACCGACGTCGCCGAGGCGCTCGTCCGCGGAGGCACGCCGTTCCGGCAGGCGCACGAGGAGGTGGCGTCGCGGATCGCCGCCGGCGAGCGGTTCGCCGAGCCGACCCCGGCTGCGGCCATCGCGGCGCGCGACGCCGCGGGCATGCCGGGTCGGTACGCCGACCAGCTCGACGCGCTGGAGGAGCTGATCACCACCTCTCGCCAGCACGCCGGCCGGTGAGCAGCACGCTGCTCCCCGTCGGCGCGACCGTCGTGCGCGGCCGGCTCGTGATCGGCGGCGTCGCGGCCGGCACGCTCGCGGCCACGTACGGAACCCCGCTGTACGTGTACGACGCCGTCACGCTGCGGGCCCGCGCAGCAGCCTACGCCGAGCCGCTCGCGGCGGGCGGCGGCCGCGCGATGTTCGCGCTGAAGGCGAACGGCACGCCGGGCGTGCTGCGCATCCTCCGCGAGGCCGGACTCGGCGCCGACGTCGCGTCGGCGGGCGAGATCGCGCTCGCGCTCGCGTCCGGGTTCACGGGTGCCGACCTGGTCGTCCACGGCAACGCCAAGGGTGAGGACGACCTCGTCGCGGCGCTGGACGCCGGCGCCGCGCTGGTGGTGCTGGACGCACCGGAGGAGGCCGAGGCGCTGGGGGCGCTGGCCCGCGCGCGCGGCACCGTCCAGGACGTGCTGGTGCGCGTCACGCCGGACATCGCGGTCGAGACGCACCGGAAGATCCAGACCGGGCACGCAGGGTCGAAGTTCGGGCTCGATCCCGGTGCCGCCCGCGCGCTCCTGACGACGATGCCGGAGGGTCTGCGCGGACGCGGCCTGCACGTGCACCTCGGATCGCAGGTGGTCGATGCCGGGCCGCTCCGCTCGGCCGCCGCCTGGTGCGCGCGGTTCTGCACCGACAGCGGCATCGCGCCCGGCATCCTCGACCTCGGCGGCGGCCTTGGCGTGGCGTACTCGCCAGGCGAGCCGGCCCCCGATCCGAGGGCCTACGCCACGGCGCTCGCGACGGCCGTGCCCGCAGCCTTCGCGGCCGTCGGGCTCCCCGCGCCGCGGCTGCTGCTGGAGCCGGGCCGCTCCGTCGTCGCGCAGTCGGGCGTCACGCTCTACCGCGTGCGCGTCGTGAAACGCACCAGCGAGGGCACGACGTGGGTGTCGGTCGACGGCGGCATGGCCGACAACCTGCGCGTCGCGCTGTACGACGCCACCTACCACCCGGTGCTCGCCACGCGCCTCGACCAGCCGCCGACCGCCACGTTCGCCGTCGCCGGCCGCCACTGCGAGTCCGGCGACGTGCTGGCGTGGTACGTGCCGCTGCCGGCCCCGGTGCCGGGTGACCTGATTGCGGTGCCGATGACGGGCGCCTACCACGCGACGATGGCGTCGAACTACAACGCCTTCGGGCGTCCGTCCGCGGTGATCGTCGACGCGGGGGAGGCGACCGAGGTCACGCGGCGCGAGACGTCGGCAGACATGCTCGCCCGCGAGCGCTAGCGCAGGGCCGTCAGCGGATGTGCATGCCGCGGGTCGGCGGCTCGTCGGCGGCCGGCTCCACCGGAGCGGCTTCCTGCTCCGCCCGCGTGCGCCTTGCCGCACGCTCCGCGCGGGCCGCGTCGACGAGCTGCTCGAACAGCAGGGTGCCGGCCTCCTGCTGCAGGAAACGGCCGCCGTAGCGGTTGCGCGTCATCGGATCGGCCCGCAGCACCTCGAAGTCGGCGCCGGCGTCGGCCTGCTGCGGGCTCTCGAGGTACAGCACGTCGCCCACGGCCAGCTGCGCGGGCGTCTCCACGCATACGCCGCCGCGGGACGCATCGACGACGGTCACCTGGATCGGCGTGTCCTCGCCGAGTGAGGTGCCCTGGCGCACGCGCGTCTGCAGCTTCAGCCCGATGCGCTCGCGCGGATGCGCCCGCTGCGGCGCGTCCTGCGGATCGGCCAGCATCCGGAGGGTCACGATGTCGCGCATCGCGGGCGCTTCCTCCGCGGTCAGCGCGAGAAACGACGCGCGTTTCCAGCCGGAGTGCGCGAGGAACCGCGCCATGAAGTACTCGCCCTGACGGATCGCGCGCCGGGGCGCCTCGACCAGCACCGTGCCGATCGTCATCGGCGGGTTCAGGAACGAGACGTTCGTCGGCGACTCGATGGTCTGGAAGTCCGAGACGCCGGGTGCGGCGATGGGTGTCGCACAGGCTGCGAGCCGGAAATCACGGCGGTCGTTCCTCGCGGTGAGATCCATGCGTCGCGCGCTCCTGCTCCGTCTCGTGGCTTTCCCGACGCCCACGGTGGGCGGGGCGGATGAAACTCACACTACTGAAAAGACGGAAAGCCGCAACAACTTGCTCATTCCTCCCCATCCCAGTAGTCGAGCTGCTCGATCCGGCCGATCACGCCGAGGCCCCGGAAGAAGAGCTTCTGCGATCGCGGATACCAGCACACGTCATCCGGCACACGGGTGCCGAACGCCAGCAGCGTGAGGCCGCCGGGGCCGGCCCGGAAGGCGTGCGCCTGCTTCGACCCGGCGGGTCGGCTGACCACGTGCCCGCCACGCACCGGCGTCTCGTCGTCGCCGATCAGCGCGACCCCGTCGCCGCCGATCACGACGAAGATCTCCTCTTCCGCCGAGTGGCAGTGCGGCGGCGCCGACAGGGATCCCGGATCGACGCGGACGTGCTTCAGCCCGACGGAGACCGACCCGGTCGCAAAGCCGAGGTTGCGGCGCTCGGAGGAGACCGACCCGCTGCCCCACTGCTGCGGCGCGACGTCGTGGACGTTGACGATGTTCGCGGGCCGGGGCGACGGCGCCGCGAAGTCGGGCTCGCCCGCGGCTGCGTCGCGCTCCCACGGGGAGTCGCCGACGCCGACCTGGACCCACGAGTCGCCGAGCCAGCCGTAGCCGGTGCGCGGCAGCTCGCACAGCTCGGCCGGGCGGCGCTCGCCCAGCACCAGCACGTCGAGGCCGGACGGCCCGGCACGCAGCGTGTGCGCGTGGGCGCCGGGCGGGTGCACGATGCAGTCGCCCGTCCCGACCTCATGCGTGACGCCGTCCAGCCACGCGAGCCCGTCGCCGCCCAGCACGTAGAAGATCTCCTCCTCCGCGGCGTGGTTATGCGGCGGCGTGGGGCGCTTGCCGGGCGGTATCTCGACCCGGCGCAGGCCGATGTCGACGCTGCCGGCGGCTTCTCCGAGGTTCGTCCAGGTGCTCTCCACGCCGGGCGTCGCGTCGGTGCGCTTCGGAGCCTCGTCGATGTGTGCGAATCCCATCGTTGCTTTGTATCAGTACCGGCCGAGACCTTGCCGGAGCGATCGCCTCAATCAGGCAGTATTTCGACTCCCGTCGGCCCCGGATCGGGAGCCTGCTCCAGACGGCCTAAGGCCGCGGCGGCGTCAGTTAGTCGCGCGCTTTGCGCGGCGGGGCGTTCATAGACCCGGTCGAGCAGTTCGTTCATCAGGGCTCGAAGCGCGAGAACGAGGTCTCGGTCGAACGCTTCCTGCTTTCGGATGTCGCCGTCGTTCGGGTGAATTGCCGCGTTGCCGAGTCGGCCAAACAGATCGAGGTACTGCTCCGGCAGGCCCACGAACCACGCGGGAGGGGTGTCCGTGCTGCGTAGGCCGTCGAGTTTGCTACTCAGCATCCGTTCGCGACACCCCTGCTGGTAGAGGAGTTGTTCGAGTGCAGCGCGGTACATCGCAACGGCCGCGCTAAGGGCTCCCACTGCCTCCGCTCGGCCCGCCTGATCAAGGTAATAGGAGACAGCCGGAGGCGTATGTGGCGTGGCTACTCCGGCGGCGTGATCGCCGAGAAGCGCAAGCTCCATGGCTCCCTGCGCACCAATGTAGATAGCCGCCATCCATGCCGCATCGCACTGTGTACAGCGAACCCAAAACGTCGCCGGCCTGTTTTGGCTCAGGCGTGGAGGCGTGCTGAACTCGACG
>JBBQFB010000059.1:0-19294 GCA_038321545.1 Gaiellales bacterium | reverse complement strand
GTGCAGCGTGCCGGCGTCGCCGAGGAAGCCCTCGGGCGCGGCCGGGGCGGAGGCGTCCCAGCGCAGGTACGGGCCGATGTTGCCGACCAGCGCGTCGGTGAACTGGCCGGGCGTGATGCCCACGTCCTGCGTCACGTTGATCGCCTTGGTGCCGACGGCCGCAGCGAAGGTCTTCTTGCCGTACGGCCAGACGACGGTGTACGCGCCGGCCACGCTGGGGATGTCGATCCGCATGCGCGTGCGGGCAAAGACCATCTGGTCGCCGGGCTGCGGCAGCCCGTTCGCGAACGCCGCCTCGATCGACATCACGACCAGCGACTTGCCGTTTGCGCCGATCGTGCCGCCGCCCGTGCCCATCCAGTAGAAGGCCTCGGCGGGGAAGTTGTGTGGGCCGTCGGTCACCTGCGGGAACGTGATCGGGGCGTCGGGGTCGGGCAGGACCCCCGTGAGCGCGCAGTTGTCGCCGGCCGGCGACGGCTTGTCGAGGCACAGCTCGAGCGCGTCGTTGCCGTCGCTGTACCAGTAGGGGAGCCCGTTCGCCGTCGCATCGTGCAGCGGATCGCCGTCCGGCAGCCCGTCGAGCTGGTTGATCGGGCCGACCTTCGCCAGGTGGAACGGCGTCGCCGTGCCGTTGTTGAGGTCGAGTCCGGCCGCGGTCGCACCGATGCCGGACAGCGCGACGACGGCGGTGCCGGCGACTGCCGCTCCAGCGAGGGCGGCGATGCGTCGCCGCGTGATTCGGGTTCTCATCAAGCTCAGCTCCGGACGATGTCGTAGGGCCAGCGTCCGTTCGGGACGCGGGTGCGGTAGCCCTGAGGTGATGACCGCAGGGGTGCGAGTCGCCTGCCACGGAACGTGGCAGGTCCATGCGGGCGCCCACCAGTCGGCGTCTGCGGTCTACTCAGGGTTCGAAGTGATGCTCGGTGGGGCGCCGAGCGCAGACCGCGGCCGCACCGGCCACGGATCCCTCTGGACGGGATACGAGGAGTGTCTCCCGGGTTCCCTTGGAAGACCTTTGGAAGACCTGTCGAGATTCAGCGAATTCTTCACTTGTCTTGTGTCGCTATTCCGCCGAAAGTGCCTGATTTCGCAGTCGTACGACCATTCGCGCCTTGCAAAGATGCTGCCCGATCCCGGATGCTCGCGGGGTGCCCCTCCCTGCGCGTCTCGGCGCGGAACCCTCGAGCCGCGGGGACTGACCGTGCGCGCGCCGGCAACGAGGGAGGGCGTGCCGCGCCCGGTGTTCACGGTGCCGGACGACCACGACCGGCCGCGCCGCGCCATGGCCGACGCGCTGGCGGCGGGTCGCTCCCGGTCCGACGACGGACTCGCGGCGACGCGCGCTCTGGCCCTCGCGTTCGCGGCCGGCGGCGGGCAACGCTACCTCGACGCGTGGATCGCGACGGTGACGGCGCCGTTGGCCGCCGAGCCGGATCATCGCCCGGGCGTGCTCGCGGCGCGAATCGAGAACATCCTGCGCTCCTGGCGGATGCTTGCGGAAACGCCGTCCTTCCCGGGCCTCGCACCGGACGTGGCCGCGCTGATCGAGGGCGGCATCGGCCGGCACGCCGGGGCGCTCGCTGCGCGCGTGCCCTCGGCGGGCGCGTGCCACGCCGAGGCCACGCACGCGCTGCTGGTGGCCGGCCTCGCGTTCGACGGGGCCGAAGGCCTCGCCGAACGGGCCATCACCGAGCTCGACCGCGGCCTCGCAGCCGCCGCCTGGCCCGACGGCGGCCACCGCACCGGCACGCTCGACGAACACCGGCGGGCGCTCCGGCGGTGGCTCGCCGCGGTCGAGAACGCACGCCGCTTCGCGCTGCACCTGCCGGCCGGCTTCGCCGACCGCGTCGCCGCCGTCTGCGACTTCGTCCTGCACACCGCGGCGGTCGATCCGGAAACGGGACGCCTGACGGGCAGCCACGACCTGCAACTCGCCGCCGACATCACCGGACGCGACGACCTGCGCTGGGCGGGCACCGGGGGGCGCGACGGACGGCCACCCACGATGCGCAACGCGTCGTTCCGGTACGTCGGCGTGCACGTGCAGCGCACCGGCTGGGGCGCTTCCGCCACGCCGTTCGCCGACGAGCGGCGGCTGCTGCTCGACGAGTCGACACTCGGCGCGTCCATCTCCACGCACCTCGGCGAGATCCTGATCGCGCCCGACAGCACCGACGACGGCACGCTCGTGACGCGCACCGGGCGCTGGCGCATCGACGTCCTCGTCGCCGCCAACGCCCATCGCCGGCGTCAGATCGCGATGCTGCCGGACGGCGCCTGGCTGGTCGTCGACCACGGGACGGTGGACGATCCGCTCACCATCCTGTCGCCCGGCCCGGAGATGGCCACCGCCGTCAACCGCGGCGCCTGGGTGATGCGCGGGTCGGCCGCCGACATCGTCCTCGCGGGCTGCGAGCGCCCGCACACCGTCGCCGTCGGAGACGGCACCGCGATCGAGGCCCTGCGTCCGCACGACGACGCCATCGTGGCGCTCATCTCGCCACTGTCGGTGCGCTCTCCGGCGCCGCCCGAGCTCGACGTGATCGACGCCCGGCCCGACGTCGTCGAGTGCCGCATCGACGGGCGCGCGGTGCGCTGGCGCCTCACCTGACGCCGGCGCGGGCGACTACCTGATCCTGAGACCGGTCTGGCCGCGCGCCCAGGTGGGGGCGCCGGCCGTCGTCTTCGAGACGAGCACCGAGGCGACCACGCGACGCTTGCCGGTGCAGGTCCCCTCGGGGACCTTGATCGACGCGCCGATACTGCGGGCCCTGGTGCCGCGGCCGGTGAACCGGATCGTCTTGGCGGCGCCGGACAGCGATCGGTCGCCGCACACCAGCGAGACGAGCACACCGGCGCGCCACTGGCCCTTCGGGGCCTTCACGGAGAGGTTGACGTGCACGGTCACGGTCTTCTTCGCCCGCTTGGCCGTGGCCGACACGGTGCCGACCTTGGCGCCCGTCGGAAAGCGCTTGACGCTCGCCGCGGCGGATGCCGGCGCCGGCACTGCGAGCAGCAGCACGAACAGCGTCGAGAGGAGGATGAGGGGGGTGGGGGTTCGCATCATGAGGAGGTTGGAGTTCGGAGGCGG
Source organism: Gaiellales bacterium (assembly GCA_038321545.1). Lineage (GTDB taxonomy): Bacteria > Actinomycetota > Thermoleophilia > Gaiellales > F1-60-MAGs149 > VFJZ01. The sequence continues at coordinate 16,203 of JBBQFB010000059.1, read as the reverse complement.
GCCGAGCCGGCCCGCCTCCGGTAGATCCAAGGTTTCGAGCTAGCCGCCCAGACAGGTGCGGCCATCGAGGGGTCGGATCGGACACGCGGCGTCCGACATGACCCGCATCAGGCCCCACGAGCCGGCCTGCACCAACGGACGGCGCTGGTCGCCGTAGAAGTAGTCACCGGTCTGGAGTGCGAGGCCGCCCGACTTCAGGGTGGCATCGAACTTCTCCATCGGACCGAGCGCGATGGTTGACAGGAGCGTCGAGTTGGTCACGTTGTGGTCGAGGTCGAACGGCAGGCCACCGAGGTTGAACGTGTGGGTCTGCTCGGTGCCGGCCGCGACCAGGGCGTGGATGACCTCTTCGTCACCGACGTACGACTTGAGCACCGGGGTCTTCGGATCGCCGAAGGCCGAGGAGAAGCCGTAGGTGTCGTCACCGACGGCAGCGGTCTGGTAGTTGATGTACGCGCCGTCCTTGAGAGCGGTCGGGTACGGCATGTGGTCCTGCCCGAGGCTCGGGTCGTGCTCCGCGAACAGGAGGGTGAAGTCGCGGTAGCTCCTGACGACGCCACCGGCGACCGGGTAGTGCACGTCGACCTGGGTTCCGATCGTGACCGGAGCGCCCGTGACCGGGTTGGTGAAGAACGCGCCCTTCTCGGACACCACGACCGCGCCATAGAGGCCGTCGGTCTTGCCCTCGTCGGAACCGAAGTTCGCGATCAGCGTGGCACCGAGCTTGGCCGTGTCGGCGTAGAGGCGGTAGGTCTTGCTGCCGCCCGGGGCAACGGTCTGCTCCGACGTGAAGCCGGCGTTGACGCCGCTCGAGCCCGGGGCGCGGAGCAGGCCGTCGTCATGGAACGAGACGCGGCCGAGCGCCCGCTCGTTCTTCAGCGTGACGACCAGGCAGTCGCCCGATGCGATGTGCAGCACGAGCGGCTCGGGGGTGTACGTGCCGCGCTTGGTCGCGTCGGCCAGGCCGGAGGGCACGAAGGCCGACCGGACACCGTTGTTGAACGTGTTGGACTTGACGTCCGCGGCGCTGACCGCGTACGCCTTCACGGGCGCTCCCGACGGGCAGGGGTTGCCCGGATCGCCGTCGGCCGGACGATCACCGGTCACGGCCGGCGTGGAGGCCGGGTTGGCCGGAGCCGCATGGTCGGGCAACGGCTGCAGGCTCGCGTCGTTGCCGTCGAGCACGCGGATCAGGCCCCATGCGCCGTCCTTGGTGCGGTGCCCGATGCCGTTGTTGTACAGGTAGTCGCCCGGCACGTGCTGTGGGCCGCCGGCGCCACCGTCGAGTGCAACGGTGAACTTCTCCGACACCATCTGGTGGAAGGTGTTGATCGGCGAGCTCTCGGGGCCGGAGTTATCGACGTACCGCGGGTCCTTGTAGAACCGCATGCCGTCGATGTGCAGGGTGTCGACGCTCGGGTTCGCGGAGATCGTGCGCACCACGAACGGGTCACCCGGATAGGCCTTCGGGAGCGGCGTATACGGGTCGCCGAACTTCGTCGAGGAGAACCACAGCGACGGGTCGGTGCCGCGACCGGAGACCGGCTCCGAGCGGAGGTTGAAGGTGGAGTCGACGCCCGCCACCTGGTCGATCGGCATCAGCGCGAACTCGCGGAACGAGCCGTTGATGACGCCCGGGATGAGCGGGTTCGTGGTGTGAATGTCGGCGATCGTGCCGGAGCGGATCTCGGCACCCGTCGTCGGGTCGTGGTACGTCGAGCCCTTCGGCTCGACCAGGATCTGCCCGACCATGCCGCGCTGCCACGTGTGCAGGCCGTCGACGTGGTCGTGGAAGAACACGTTGTCGAGCACGACGTCCGGATACCAGAGCGACTGGACGAACTCGACGCCGGCCCACTCGCCGGCGGTGTGCGAGCGCTTGAGCGGCTTGGCGAGCGTGAGGGTCTTGGTCGCTGCATCGATGGCCGTGATCTGTGCGGGCTCGATCCAGTCGGTGCCGAGGCCGGCCGCCAGGTAGGCGCCGAGGTGGAACTTCGCCACGCTCGACAGGTGCAGCACGTTGCTGCCGGCGTCGGCGTCGGCGGTCAACTGCGGATCCTCGAGCTTGTACGGGCGGACCGACTGCTCGTACGAGAAGCCGGAGATGACGCCGTCCGAGGCCTGCGGATCGAACTGCACGTGGTGGACGTGCAGGTTGATCTTCGAGAAACCATCGGTGGCTCGCGTGTCGCTCATCTCGGACGTCAGGGTGAGGTGCATGCAGTCGCCCGCGTTGGCGCGGATGATCAGCGGATCGAACGGGATGGTGCCGTCCAGCTTGCCCGCCTTCTCCTCGGCCAGGGCGAAGATCGCGCCGTCGGCGTTCGGAAGGCCCGTCCGGGTGTTCTTGATCGGCGTCTCGATACCGACCAGGTTGAACGGACGGATGTTGGACGCGTCCGGCGGACAGAGTCCGTCGTGACGGCCGTCCCACGGCGCGCTGACGCCATCGGCCGGGGTCGCATCGGCGCGTTCACCGAGCCACGGAGCACCGGAGTGGCCGTTCCCCGAGAAGGGTGGTCTCACCCCCACGTGCGTCCGGAGCATCGGGAACGCGGGTCTGCCGTTCAACGGGTCGAACAGGAGTTTCGGCCGGTTCCCGACGAACACGTCACCTGGCTCACCTGAGGGGTGTCCCGGTATCACGTTCTTGAAGTCGGGCCACTTGGTCGTGTCTTCCTGTTCGTTGAGGTAGACCGGCTTGTTCGGATCACCGGAGGTGACCGTCCAGTCCAGCACCGCGGCGTCCTGCGTGTTGTTCTTCTTGCCCTGCGGCGGGAGCTGCGGGCGGATCCAGGAGTCGAGGTTGTCCTTCGTGATGACCGTGCCGTCCGGCATCGTGCGACCGATCAGGCCGGCCGAGTCGACGGCCGCAGCGCGCGCAGCGCGGTCGGGCAGCGGCATCAGGTCGGGCTGCAGCGTGTCGTACGTCCGCCAGAAGGCCCACATGCCCGCGAGATAGTGGTGGGCGATGTGGCAGTGCCAGAGGAAGTCGCCCGCGGCCTGCTGGACGCCGCCGGCGCCACCCTCGATCTCGAGGTTGTAGCTCTCACCCGGGCCGGTGGCCTGGGAGTCGAGCCGCATCGAGGTCGACGTCTGGATTGCCGGATGCTTGTTCAGGCCCGTGTCGCTGTAGTCGAACGACTGGTCGGCAACGGGGTCGAACCGCCAGCGGTCGCCCCCGCCGTGCAGGTGGAAGACGTGGAACAGCTCGGAGCCGCCATGGATCAGGCGGAACTTGGTCGGGTCACCCAGGTAGGCGCGCGGCCACGGGGTGGTCGGGTCGCCGAAGGTGTACGAGGAGTAGGAGTGGGCGTCCTCGAGAGGCGCCTTGTCAAGACGGTTCATGAACGGTTCGGAGCGGTAGTTGATGCCCCGCGATCCCGGCCGGTACGCCTCGGTGTGCGGGTCGATCTTCGGCATCTTCTTGCCGTTGCCACGCGTCACGTCGTACGACTCGTCGCCGACCTCGTGCAGGCCGATCATGTACTCGCGGAAAGCCTTGCCGAGGCCGGGACCGGGAACGATGATCGCCTCCCAGCCAGACGCCAGCGGCGAGCCGTCGTTCGGGTTCAGGTAGTGCGAGCCGGCCGGCTCGTCCATGAGGGCGCCCCAGAGGCCGTGCGAGACGGCCCCGCGGTTCCCCGGACCGGGATGCATGTAGTGCGCGCCCTCGTTCTGGCGTCCCGGCGGGACGAAGAACGTGTACTCGGCGGTGCCGCCCTTGGGGACGTTGGTCGGAGCGTTCTTGCCGACGGCGTCGCCCGACGACTGCGCGGAGAACGCGACGCCGTCGATGTGGATGCCGTAGTCGCCCTTGTTCGACTGGTTCTCGAACGAGATCGTGACGCAGTCGCCGCCGTTGGCGCGGATCGCCAGCGGCTGGATCGCGTCGTTGCCGTGCTCGCCGATCGAGACCTTCCTGGACTTCTCCTGTGCGCGGACCGCGGAAATGCGGTCGCGCAGCACGTACATCTGTCCGAGCGGATCGTGATCGCCGAAGCCGTTCAGGGTGATGTCGACGTCGAGGGAGACGACATCGAAGTGCCGGACGGGGGCACCGGTCGGACAGACGCCACCAGCTCCCCCACCCCCCGTCGCGGCACCAGCGACAGCCGCCACGCCCGCGAGGACGAGAGCCGCCGCTCCCACGCGCACGAGCAGACCGGTCCCGAAGCGGCGCCGGCGGCTCGCGATGAGCGCGATGGGAAACGCGACCGCGAGCGCCAGAACGGCGTCACGGGCGAGCGCGAGCGGCAGCGGAACGGCGTCCACCACGCCCGACTCGAGAATCTGGAGGCGGACCTGGGCGGCCAGCGCGACGCCGACCGCGGCGCCGGCCGCGATGGCCGTGGCCCGCACCGGCAGCGCCGCCTGCCGCGCCAGCCGCGCACCCGCGAGGGCGAGGCCGAACGCGAGCGGGAAGCCGATCAGGACGTCGCGAACGGCGGTAAACGCCGGCGACGGCCCCGAGGCGAGCGTCAGGCCCGCGGCCTGATGCACGAGCGCCAGCCAGACTCCGGCGCCGATCGCCGCGAGTCCAGCGGAGACGCTGGGTGGAATTCGGGTGCGCATCTTCGTCGTCCTCCAATCGCCTCTAGTGACCATGCGCGTCTGCTGATGTGCCATCAGCTCGGTACGCGCGGCCGAGAGAAATCTCCACTGGCTTGCCGCTTGCCGGGTCGTTGTAGACCAGCCGCTGACCGTTGCCGTCGCTGAGCAAGACGAACGTCAGCAGCGCCTCGACCATCGCGCCGGACGGGATGTAGCCGCCAGGGTTTCCGACGGTCACGGGGCTGGTCGTCCGCTTGCCGTCGGCGCCGCTCTTCATCGCGAAGAACTTCGTGGCCCAACGGGTCTGGTGCCCGGTCGTGTTGTGCAGCAGGAGGCTGACCTCGACCTGCTCGCTCCCGACCGGGACGAGACCCTGGATGCCATGCGCAGCGCCCGCCAGCGCCTCGGACGCGAGGCCCGAGGTGCGCTCGACGTGCTCAATGGAGACCTCACCGAAAGCGGTGGGGAAGGTCTGCCCGAGGGCGGCTCGACTCGTGGTGCCCAAGGCGGGACTCGCTGGATGGGCCAGCTTCATCCCGCCGTACGCCGCACCGGAGGCAGCGACGACAGCAACGAGGAGGACGCAGAGGAGCGTGGGTACCGACACCAGACGCCTCTGCGCGGGGGACGCAGAGATGGCCACGTGGCGACAATCCCACGGACACCTTTGGGAGTGCTTTCCGGAATCTGTGGCTGCGTGAATATGCCGGAAAGGACGTGAATCTACTGTCCGGCGCAAAGCCGGGATTCCGGCGGCTACCCCGGAGCGGCGGGGACGATCCGGTACGCGCAGCGGTGCTGGCCGCCGAGCATGTGCGCGACCCGCTCGACGGAGGCGTCGGGGAGCGCCTCCCGCAGGAAGTCGATCTCCGACAGGCACGGGATCTGCGACACCTGGGCGAGGCCGAGGATGACGCAGTTGTGCTCCTGCAGCACGTAGGAACCGTCGTCGAGCCGCTCGACCGCCGTCAGGTAGCCGTCCTCGTCGAGGATCGCGGCGATCTCGGCCAGCCGGGCGTCGAACGACTTGCCCACCAGGCGCTCGCGGGTGCGGCCGAGCCGGGCCTGGCGGCGCTTCTCGAACAGACGCGCGAGCAGTTCGGGCGCCTCCTCACCCACGAACTCGAGCAGCTCGGTGGCCAGCTCGTCGTAGGACTTGGGGAACAGCTCCTCCGCGGCCGGCGTGAGGTGGTAGACATGCTTCGGGCGGCCGGGGGTGCCCTTCAGCTCGCGGTGGGCGACGAGGCCGGAGGCCTGGAGCGCGGCGAGGTGCTGCCGCGCCGCCGACACCGTGACGGAGAGCGCCTCGGCGAGCTCCTCGGCGCGCGCCTCGCCGCGACGTTTCAGCACCTCGAGGAGCTGCCGGCGCGTGCCCGGCAGCCCGACGGCACCGCTGATCTGGGCCTCGAGCACCCCCGTAGTTTACACAGCGACGCCTGCGCGAAACTCACGCGACCGGCCTCACGGATGCGCGTGGCTCGAGACGCTGCTACAACCCCCGCGCCCATGCAGCGCCTCGCAGCCCTGGTCTACCGCCGCCGGCGCATCGTCCTCGGCACCTGGATCGCCGTCCTGGCGGGCGCGGTGGCGTTCATCTTCATCGCCGGCGACGCGCTCACGCCTCGGCAGGAGCTACCCGGATCGGAGAGCGTGTTGGCCGGCAAGCGGCTGTCGACCGAGTTCGGCATTCCCCGCGCCGAGCCGATCCAGCTCGTGTTGCACGGCTCCCGGCCGCTGAGCGCCGAGCGGACCGCCATCGATGCACTGGTGGCCGATACCCGCGCCGCGTTCCCCGGCAAGAAGATCGACTCGCCGTTCTCCTCGCCCACCGGCGCGTCCGCCATCGGCCCGTCGGGACGGGTCGGCTACATCGCCATCCCGTTCGACGACCAGCTCGAGGCGCAGGACCACGTGCCGCGCGCGCAGCGCGTCGTCGAGGCCGCCGCACCGCCGTTCCCGGTCCTCGTGTCTGGCGGGCCGGTCGTCCAGCTGGAGATGAACCCCGCGCTCCGGAGCGACCTGGTGCGGGCCGAGCTGGTGGCGGGCGCTCTGTCGCTGATCGTGCTCGTGGTCGTGCTCGGCAGCCTCGTGGCCGGCATCGTGCCGCTGCTGCTGGCGCTGTTCGTGATCCCGATCGTCCTGTCGATCGTGTTCGCCCTCTCGCACGTCACCGACGTGACGGTGTTCGCGCCGAACGTCGTCACGCTGGTCGGGCTCGGCATCGCGATCGACTACTCGCTGCTCGTCGTCTACCGCTTCCGCGAGGAGCTGGCCGCGGGCCGCGAGATCCCCGACGCGGTCGCCGCCACCATGCAGACGGCCGTCCGCGCGGTCGTGTTCTCGGGCGTGACGGTCGGCATCGGCCTCGGCGTGCTGCTGCTCGTGCGCGTGCCGTTCGTGCAGTCGTTCGGGCTCGCCGGCATCCTGATCCCGATCGTCACGATCGCTGCCGCGCTGACCCTCCTGCCGGCCCTGATGGCAATGATCGGCCACCGGATCAACCACCTCCGGATCGTGCCGGAGCGCGTGCTGGCCGCCTCCGAGTCGCGGCCGTGGCGGCGGATCGCCGAGCAGATCATGCGGGCGCCGCTGCTGTTCCTGCTCGTCGGCGGCGCCGTGATCGTCCTCGCCGCCGCGCCCGTCCGTCACCTCCAGCTGGGGTCGACGCCGCTCGCCGTGTATCCGGACACCGGCTCGGGCTCGCAGGGCGTGAAGCTGCTGGCGGCCGAGTTCGGGTCGGGCGGCGTCGCGCCCGTGCGCGTGCTCGTCGACCGGCCGGCCGCGGAGGTGGAGAAGGCGCTGCCCGTCATCCGCTCGACCACCGGCGTGCGGGAGGCGGTGATCGTGCCCGGCCCGAGCGGAACGCTCGTGAACGTCTACGGCGACGACGAGATCGGCTCGGCCACCACGAACAGGCTCGTCCGCCACCTGCGCCGCACGGTGCTGCCCGGGCTGCTTCCCGCCGGGTCGTACGTCGTGGGCGGGGGGCCGGCCGTGTTCTACGATTTTCAGCAGGCGCTCTACAGCGGCTTCGCGTGGATCGCCCTGATCGTGATCCTCGCGACGATGGCCGTGCTGTTCCGCGCCTTCCGGTCGGTGCTGCTGCCGATCAAGGCGGTGCTCATGAACGCGCTGTCGGTGGCGGGCGCCTACGGCCTGCTGGTCGCGGTCTTCCAGCATGGCGTCGGCGCCGACCTGGTCGGCTTCCACCAGACCGAGCAGATCGCCGTGTGGATCCCGCTGTTCCTGTTCGCGTTCCTGTTCGGTCTGTCGATGGACTACGAGGTGTTCCTGCTGTCGCGGATGCGCGAGGAGTACGACGCGGTGCCGGACAACGATCGCGCCGTCGCCGCCGGCCTCGCGAAGACCGGCAAGCTGATCACGTCGGCCGCGCTGATCATGGTGATCGCGTTCTGCGGCCTCGCGGCGTCACGCTTCATCGAGATGCAGCAGTTCGGCTTCGGCCTCGCCGCCGCCATCCTGCTCGACGCGACGCTGATCCGCGCCCTGATCGTGCCGAGCCTGATGACGCTGACGGGCCGCGCGAACTGGTGGCTGCCGTCGTGGCTGCGTCCGCTTGCGGGCTCATCCGCGAGTGAGCGTGACGGTCCAGCGCGCGGGGTCTGACCCCGAAACGCCCGGCCACGGGGGTCAGACCCCAGAACGCAACGTGCCGGAAGGCGCGCATCTTTGCCGATCTGTCACGCGGCGTTCGGAAAGGGCGCGGAGCGTGCGCGGGGCGTTGCGAAGGAGCCGCTAGGTGCCGTTCGTCGCGTCGGCGCCGCCAGGCGAGCCGCCGGTGCCGGTCGCGGGCGGCGTGTTGCCGGTCGCCGTCTTGGCCTTGGACTTGTCCTTGGCCTTCGGCGGGCCGACCTTGATGATGATGTCTTCCGGCGTGTAGTGCGACGTGAACTGATCCTTGCGGATCACCTTGCCGTTCTTCTTGACCGTGCGGAAGACCGTCACGTTGAAGCCGCCGCTGCCGCCGCCCGACCGCACCTCCTCACCCGGCGCGACCGAGGCGTCGGGGATCCGGCGCTCGCGCGGCGACGTGAAGCCGCTCTTCGCGCTCGTCTTCTGCGTGACGGTGATGCCCTCGCGCGTGCCGTACAGCTGGATCGACATGGTCGAGTTCGTGTACGACGTCTTGATCAGGATCGCGTGCTTGAGCGTGTTCACGAACCGGAACTCCGGCCCACCCCACGACACGGTGGCATCCATGCCGAGCGGGTAGTGCGAGAGGTAGAAGTCGTGGTTGCGGCGATCCGTGACCTTCAGGCCGGCGTAGAACGCGGCGTCGTACAGCGTCGTCACGACCTGGCAGACGCCGCCGCCGATGGCGGGGACGAGCTGCCCGTTCTCGATCTGCTGTCCGACCAGAAATCCGCGCGCCGTGGTGCGCTGGCCGATCGCCTTGTTGAAGTCGAACGCCTGGCCGGCCTTGACGATGCGGCCGTCGAGCATGTCGGCGAGCAGGTGCACGTTATGGATCCGGTTCGCGGACGAGCCGCCCATCAGCGTCGTGATCGGCTTGGTGAACAGTCGCACGTTGATGCCGAGCTTCTTCGCGTCCTCGGTCGTGAACGACGCCTCCTTGCGCGTCACGCCGACCCGTGCCTGCTCCTTCTCACCGGTGCCGGCAGCGACGATGTTCGTCGCCGTGATGGCGGCGTTGACCTTCAGGCCGGGGCGATCCGGCTTGATGTGCGCGTTCTTGCCGTTGGTGGTGAACGACGCGTTGCGCGGCACGCGATCGACCTTCTCGGAGACGGCCTTCAGCAGCGGCGCGAGACCCTTCGCGTCGATCGACAGGGAGACGTCGCCGCTCGTCGGCTGCGCGCGCAGCAGCGGCGCCAGCTGCTTCGGCGTCAAGCGCCCGACCAGCTTGCCGTTGAAGCGCAGCGGGATCGACTTCGCGAGCAGCTGCTCGGCGCGGACCTTCGCCGCCTGGGCCGCCTCGGTCGAGATGGCCGGCGGTGTCCTCTGTACCGGCACCTCGACGGTCGAGCTACCGGCGAGCCCGGCCAGCCCGATCGCACGCAGCGCCGCGGGCGTGTCGAACGCCGCGCCGGCAACGCCCTCGACGACGCTCGCCGTGCCGTCGCTCTTCACGACGAGGCGCGCGTCGCGCGGCTTGGCTTGCAAGCTCGCGAGCGACTCGGGCAGGAAACTCGTGCTGGCGATCTGGAGCGGTGGATCGATGCGCGTCGACCACAGATGCGGCAGCAGGCGGGCCTCGACCCGACCGCTGGAGTACGCCTGGGCGAGCGCCTTGTCGAGGTCGATGCCGATGCCGCTCGAGCCGGGGACGACGGCGACGGTGCCGGCCTGCGTGCGGACCTGCACCGGCCGATCGAGCCGGTCGCCGATCTCGCGCACCAGCAGCGCCCGCGCCTCGGCCCTCGACATGCCTCCGATGTCGACGCCGGCGACGGAGACGCCCGGCTGGATCACGTCGCGCGTCATCCAGGCGTTGGCGCCCAGGCCGACGGCCAGCAGCGCGACCAGTCCGGTGCCGAGGATCGCCGTGTGCCGGAGCCACGGACGGTGCCGGCGCCCGTAGACGGTGTAGGGGATCTCGCGCGTTTCGCGCGTTTCGCCTGCGACCGCCATCACGACATGGTACGGCCGAAGGTGGTCGTTCCCTGCAGTTCCGGTTCGTTCGGCACATCCTCCGGTAACGCAGATCGCACTCCTGCCGCCGCCTTTCGCGCGACCATGTGCGCATGCCCGGCGTCGACTACGCACTCCACTGCTCCGGTTGCGGGACCACGCACGAGCTGCGGACCGGGTTCAGCCTGAGCTTCACGTTCGAGCAGTTCGTCTGTCACCGCTGCGAGTCGCTGGTGTCGGTGCCGTACGAGCAGGACGTGGTGCCCGGCCCCTGCAAGACCTGCGGCCTGCAGCTCGAGCTGTGGCGCGGTCGCACCTGGCGCGACGGCGAGGGCAACGACCGCCTCGAAGGGCCGTGCGCCGCCTGCTTTCAGGTGCTCACGCAGGAGGACGCCGTGGTGACGCGCCGCTGGGAGTGAGCGTGATAGGTCGTGCTGATCGATGCGACGATCTACGATAGGCACACGTGTTCCCCCGGCAGCTGGAGTATCTCGTTGCGCTCGACCGCGAGCGGCACTTCGGACGCGCTGCCGCGTCCTGCCACGTGTCGCAACCGGCACTGTCCGAGGCGATCCGCAGCCTCGAGCGCGAGCTCGGCGTACCGCTCGTCCGGCGGGGTCGGCGGTTCGAGGGCCTCACGCCGGAGGGCGAGCGCGTCCTCACCTGGGCGCAGCGCGCAGTGGCGAATCTGCGCGGCCTCGAACAGGAGGTGTCCCGGCTGCGAGAGGGCCTTGTCGGGACGCTCCGGCTGGGTGCGATCCCGACGTCGCTGCCGACCTCGTCGCTCGTCACGACGCGCTTTCGCGAGCACCACCCGCGCATGCGCGTGACGCTGCGCTCGATGACGTCTCGCGAGATCGCCCACGGCCTCGCGCACGGCGAGCTCGACGCCGGGCTCACCTACCTCGACAACGAGCCGCTCGAAGACGTCGACATGCGACCGCTGTGGCACGAGCGCTACCTGCTGCTCGCACCGTCCGACGGCCCGCTCGGCGACCGGGACGCGATCGGCTGGGCCGAGGCCGCAATGCTGCCGCTCTGCCTCCTCACCCCCGACATGCAGCATCGCCGGATCGTCGACAGCGCCTTCGCTGCCGCCGGTGTCGTGCCGGAACCGGTCGTCGAGACCAACTCGGTGTCGGCCGTGCTCGCGCACGCGCGCAGCGGCATTCCCGGTGTCACCGCCCAGACCTGGGTCGTGACGCAGGCGTTGCCGGCCGGGCTGCGGGCGATCCCCCTGATCGACCCGATCCTGACGCGGACGATCGGGATCGTCACGTCCGCCCGCACCCAGCGCCTGCCGGTCGTGGACGAGCTGCTGGCCCTGTTCGCACCGCACGAGCTGGACGAGATCGTGCACACGGGTGGACTCGCGGCCGGCGGGACCTAGGCCGAGGAGCCGTCGGAGGCGGCGCGTCCGTCGCGCGACGGACGCCGGTTGGACGCCGACGGAAGCAGGAGGTGCCCCTCGAGGACGGACATCGCGATGTCGATCAGCTTGCGGCCGGTGCGGCGCGACTGGGCACGGAGCATCTCGAACGCCTCGTGCTCGTCGACCTTGTGGCGCTCCATCAGGATGCCCTTGGCGCGCTCCGTCTGCGCACGACGCCCGAACGCGCCCTGCAGGTTGTGATAGTCGGAAAATCTGCGCAGCGTGATGTCGAGCGCGCTCTGCAGCTCCTCCGGCGTGCTGTCGACGATGTAGGCGAACACGCCGCGCTTCGCGGCCTCGTTGACGAAGTCGCGGTCTCGGGTCTCGAGCACGGCGATCACGGGGCAGTCGGCCTCGGCCACGATCTGCTCGATCAGCTCGAGGGCGTGCGCCGAGCTGCTGCCGAGCCCGACCAGCGCCACGTCGGGATGCTCGCGCGCCGTGAGGTGACCGATGCCGGCCACATCGGTCGACCCCGCAATGACGGCGTGACCGAGACCGGCCACCAGCGTCGTCACCAGAGCGATCCGTTCCTCGCGCTCGTTCGCAACCAGGACGCGAAGATGATGGTCGTCGCTCATCGGCTGCCTCCTTTCGACTCCGAGCCTCGCGCCTCAGTCGGCGCGCTCCCCGGGGCAGCCACCCAGACGTGCCGAGGGTTCCGCGCCATCACGGCATGGCGTGCTTCACGGTCCACGACGTCGATGACGGCGAAGCGGTCGTCCTCGCTGAGCACCCACGCGTGTTCGGGGTCCTCGTGGTCGAGGGTGATGATGAAGTGGCTTCCGCGGGCGCGAACCGCCTCGTACTCCGCGTGCGTCGGCGCGACCAGCGTCGCGCACCCAGGATCGCCGCACTCACACCGGAGCAGGGCGCGGGTGCCGCCGACGGGGACGGCCGAGTTGGCCCGCTCCGACAGCTCGTTGTCGTTCCGCACGAGGCATTGCTGCTCCACGCCGCGAATCATCCAACCGTCGGTCTGGGCTAGCATCCGGCCTCCATCACTGCCAAACGTTCGGGGCGGACGGGTTCAGTCTAACAGCCTCGTCCAGCAGGTTTGAGACGCAGGAACCAACCGGAGGAAGCGCATGGCCGACCACCTGCACACACCGTTCGGAGGCGACCGGTTCGGGCTGGCGGCCGAGCGCTTCGCGCGGTTCTTCGGCACACCGGAGTTCATCCTCGGGCAGACCGCTCTCGTGGTGGTGTGGATCGCGGTGAATGCCGCCGCCGTCGCACTCCGGTGGGATCCCTACCCGTTCATCCTCCTGAACCTTGCGTTCTCGACACAGGCGGCGTACGCAGCGCCGCTGATCCTGCTCGCGCAGACACGCCAGGCCGACCGCGACAAGGCATCGACCGAGTCCGACGAGCGCCGCGCCGAGGCGGCCCGCACCCACGTCGAGACGGAAACGCGCACGCTCCGTGAGCTGCTGCTGGTGAACACCCGGCTGACGGAGCAGATCGCCACGCTGACGGGTGAGGTACACGCCGCGACCGTGGGCCGGCCGGGCCCTCCGAGCCCGGCCTGATCGATCCACAAAAGATTTGTGTCGTGAACTACAAAAGTGGTAATGTGATGAGGCTTCGCCCGAACCCACGGCGCCGCACGGCACGTTCGACCCCAACGCCTTGGTCGTCGATCTGACCGCTCCGGTTGTCACCCGTGGAGGCGAACATGGCAAGGCGCTCGTGGATCGCGACGGTCGCTCCGTGAACCGGGCCTTGAGGCACGTCGACGTGCGGTTCCTGCGCCGGCCGGGCGACGGTGCCTCCGACGCCTCGGACAAGGCGCCCGCCGGGACGCGAGAGGCGACCTTCCACGAGACTCAGCAGCGGTTTGAGAGCGCCTTCGCCAACGCCCCGATCGGGATGGCGCTGATCGACACCGATGGCCGCTGGCTGCAGGTCAACGCCGCGCTCTGCGAGATAACCGGCTGCACCGAGCGCCGGCTCCTGAAGGGGTCGCTCGCGGCGATCACGCATCCCGACGACGTCGACATCGATGCCGACGAGCGCCTGCGCCTGCAGACGGGCGAGATCGCGAGCTACCAGGTCGAGAAGCGCTACGTCCACGCGCGGAGAAGGCTCGGCTGGGCGCTGTTCACGATGTCGATCGTCCGCGATCAGGCGGGGGCCGCCCTCCACCTGATCGTGCAGGTGCAGGACATCACCGACCGCAAGGAGCTCGAGGGACAGCTCGTCTACCTGACCGACCACGACTTCCTGACTGGCACGTTCAACCGCCGCCGCTTCGCTCAGGAGCTCGATCGCGAGATCGAGCGAGCGCGCCGCTACGCCCTCGATGGCGCGATCGTCGTGCTCGACCTCGACAACTTCAAGGACATCAACGACACGTTCGGCCACAACGCCGGCGACGACCTGCTCAAGGGCATCGCCGCGGCGCTGCGGTCGCGCACGCGGACGACCGACCTGCTGGCGCGCCTCGGCGGCGACGAGTTCGCCGTCCTGCTCCCCGAGGTCAGCGTCGACGAGGCGGCCGTCGTCGCGCGCGATCTGGTGAAGGCGCTCGGCCAGCACACCGCCGTGCTCGGCGACCGCACCATCCACCTGACGGCCAGCGCCGGCGTCGCGGCGTTCGACGGGCTCAGCGACGTCCAGGTGCTGGCGCACGCGGATCACGCCATGTACGCCGCCAAGGCGGCCGGCCGCAACCGCGTGATGACGTACGACCACACGGCGGGCGAGCCGACCGTCGCCGAGCGAGTCGATGACGTCGAGTGGCTGCGCGCAGCGCTCAACGAGGAGCGCTTCGAGCTCTACTGCCAGCCCATCTTCGACCTCGCGCGCGACCGCGTCTCGCACTACGAGGTGCTGTTGCGCCTCCGCGAGGGCGACCAGACCGTGGCGCCCGGCGCATTCCTGCACCTGGCCGAGCGGTTCGGGCTGATCCAGGCGATCGACGCGTGGGTGATCCGCAAGGCCGTCGCGTTGATCGCAGCCCACAACGATGCCGGCGACCGCCTGACGCTCGCGGTCAACCTGTCCGGCAAGTCGGTCGGCGACCACGACTTCGCGTTGCTCGCGGAGGAGGCGATCACCCACCACGGCATCGACCCGGCCCAGATCATCCTCGAGCTGACGGAGACGTCGGTGATCGCCAACATCGACGAGGCGAAGCGGTTCGCGGACCGCATGCGCCAGCTCGGGTGCCAGTTCGCGCTGGACGACTTCGGCTCGGGGTTCAGCGCGTTCTTCTACCTCAAGAACCTCCCGTTCGACTACATCAAGATCGACGGCGACTTCGTGCGCGGACTCGACCAGTCACCGACCGACCAGCTGATCGTCCAGGCGATCGCACGCATCGCGGAGGGCATGCAGATTCGCACCGTCGCCGAGTTCGTCACGGACGACGCGACGCTGCAACTGCTGAAGGCGGCGGGTATCGACTACGCACAGGGCTACCACATCGGGCGTCCGGCCCCGGTGCACGAGTTGCTCGCGCTCGTCGACTGACGAGCCACAGGTCCCCTGACCCAGAAAGCCGGTCGCAAGGCCGGCTTTCTGCTGCTCGGGCACCGAGCTTCAGCCGGCGGTCGCAACTGCCGATACCGGACATGCGTCCCGTCAAGCGTGTGGTTCGGGCCCGACACCGGGCAACCCACCACGACGGGAGTCGCCATGACCTGCCAGATCTCGCCTGCGCGACCCGTCTACCGCACGGGTCGGAGCACATCGTGATGCGACGCGTTCGCGGGCTGCGTGGCGAGCGTGACGCGGCGCTCGCCGTGGTGAGCGAGATGATCCGTGACGGGATCGTGCGCTGCTCGGCGGGCGGGCGAATCGTCTACGTGAACGAGGCCATGTGCACGATGACCGGGTTCTCCGAGTCGGAGCTCGTCGGCGCCGAGCAGCCGCTGCCGTTCTGGCCCGAGGACCAGGTGTGGGCGATGCGGTCCTTCGTGGAAGGGGTGAAGGGCGCCGGCTTCGGCGAGCACGAGCTGACCTACCGCCGGAAGAACGGCGAGCGGTTCCCGGCGATCGTCACGGCCGGCGTCGACCCGATCGACGGATCCCGGGTGATCCTCGTGAAGGACGTCTCCGACCGCACCGACCTGCTGCGGAGGATCCGCGACGCCACGACCGACGCGGAGACCGCCCGGGCAGCGTTCGCCCGCTCTGCCGAGGTGATCGGGGAGTTCCTCTACAGTGGCGAGCTCCTGCGCGGCGAGGTGCTCGATTTCAGCGCGAGCGGCCCCGGCCTCGCCGCGCTGCTCGGTGCCGACGCCCCGGACGACGAGCTGCTCGCGACCTATGACGCCCACGTCCACCCCGACGACTGGCAGGCCTACCGAGCCGTGTGGGACTTCACCGGGATGCGCGCCCGCGGCGGCGAGATCGTCCAGCACGAGTACCGGCTGATGGGTGATGACGGTGTCGCACGGTGGGTGCGCGACCGGTGGCGCGTGACCGAGGACCACGGACGCGTCTTCATCACCGGAGCGGTGCGGGACATCTCGGAACAGCGCGCGGCCGAGGAGGAGCGGGCGGCGCTGCTCGAGCAGCTCGAGCACCTCTCGACCGTCGACCCACTGACGGAGCTGTACAACCGCCGGCACCTGAACATGGTGCTGCGCGACCGA
>JBBQFB010000058.1:0-19333 GCA_038321545.1 Gaiellales bacterium | reverse complement strand
GCTCTAGTCGATAGAAGTGCCGCAAATAGACATATGTTTGCGCGAACGAGGCGGCGCAGGAATCGAACCTACCAAGCCGTGGGTTCCACGGCCCTACCGGTTTTGAAGACCGGATCCCCCACCAGGGAGCTGCCACCCCGGCCGAAGAATACGGGCACGGTGCTACACCGGGCCGCCGTCCGGCCACGGGCCGGCCTGGCGGCCGCTGCGATGCGCGCGGATCAGCGTGCGGGACAGCGAGTCGAGCTGCTCCGGGGTGAACGAGCGCGCGTCGATGCCCGCCGAGTGCAGCACCAGGGCGATGTCGAGCCGCGTGATCACGCCGGCGAGCCGGTCGGTGGCCACGGCAGGGTCGGCCATCGCTAGGCGGCCGAGGTGTCGAACGTCGACGGGATGATCGCGGGCGGCGAGCCGATCACGATCGCGATCTCGCGGCCGTCGGCGAGCTCGATCTGCGTCGGGTCTCCGATCGACGGCTTGCCGTCCACGTAGAAGCTGATCGTGTCGCTGGGTGTGCAGTAACCGCCGACGCACTGCGGGTTGAGGGCGACGTCCCACTGGATGAAGAACTGGCCCAGCACGTGCGGCTTGGCGTTCGCCGACTCCGTGTGGATGATGCCGCTCGGGTCGTGCGTGTGCAGCGGCGAGATACACGGCGTCGCGCACGCCGCCTTCAGGCCCCAGCTGGTGCCGCCACCATCCAGCGGGAAGCTTGCGACGCTCGGGTTGGTCGTGTCGATGCCGATTCCGGCCGGCACCTGGACGCGGCTGCCGTTCACGAACACGTCGAGGTGCGAGTGCACGTGGTACTGCAGGCTCTCGGCCGGCTCACCCGCGAGGCCGGCCTTCTGCGAGAGGCCCATCGGGTCGGTCGGAGCGGGCCATGGCGCGGCGCCGGTGGCCGGCGGCTCGACCGGCGGCGAGCTCGTCTCGGGCGCGGTGAATCCGGTTGCCGCGGCGGATGCGCCGCTCCCGGAATCGCCGCTGCCTCCGCACGCGGCCAGCACCGCAGCCAGCAGAGCGACGGTCACCAGCCGGAAGCGCATGGCGGGACGGTAGCTCAGCGGACGACGGGCTTGTACCGGATCCGGTGCGGCTGGTCGGCGTCGGCGCCGAGCCGCTTGTGCCGGCTCTCCTCGTACTCCTCGTACCCGCCCTCGAACCAGACCACCTGCGAGTCGCCCTCGAACGCCAGGATGTGGGTCGCGACGCGGTCGAGGAACCAGCGGTCATGGGAGATCACCACGGCGCAGCCGGCGAAGTCGAGGAGTGCGTCCTCGAGCGCGCGGAGCGTGTCGACATCGAGGTCGTTGGTGGGCTCGTCGAGCAGCAGCAGGTTGCCGCCGGACTTGATCACCTTCGCCAGGTGCACACGGTTGCGCTCGCCGCCGGACAGCTGGCCGACCAGCTTCTGCTGGTCCGAGCCGCGGAAGTTGAACCACGAGCAGTACGCGCGCGAGTTGATCTCCTTCTTGCCGAGCTCGACCAGGTCGCGCCCGCCGGAGATCTCCTTCCAGACGGTGTTCTTCGGATCGAGCTCCGCGCGGCTCTGGTCGACGTAGGCGACCTGGACGCTCTCACCGAGCTCCAGCTCGCCCGCGTCGGGCGTCTCCTGGCCGGAGATCATCCGGAACAGCGTCGTCTTGCCGGCGCCGTTGGCGCCGATGATGCCGACGATGCCGCCCGGCGGCAGCGAGAACGTGAGGTCCTCGACCAGCAGCCGGTCGCCGAACGCCTTGCGGACGTGGTCGGCGTCGACCACCTTCGAGCCCAGGCGCGGGCCGGCCGGGATATGGATCTCGACCGTGTCGAGGCGCAGGCTCTGCTCCTCGGCGAGCAGCTTGTCGTACGCCGTCAGCCGCGCCTTCGACTTCGCGTGCCGGGCGGTCGGCGACATGCGCACCCACTCCAGCTCGCGCTGCAGCGTCCGGCGGCGCGCGCTCGTCTGCTTCTCCTCGACGGCGAGGCGGGCCTCCTTCTGCTCGAGCCAGCTCGAGTAGTTGCCCTGGAACGGGATGCCCTTGCCGCGGTCGAGCTCGAGGATCCAGCCGGCCACGTTGTCGAGGAAGTAGCGATCATGGGTGATCGCGACGACGGTGCCCGTGAACGAGTGCAGGAACCGCTCCAGCCACGCGACCGACTCGGCGTCGAGATGGTTGGTCGGCTCGTCGAGCAGCAGCATGTCGGGCTGCGACAGCAGCAGCCGCGCCAGCGCCACGCGCCGTCGCTCGCCACCGGACAGCGTCGTGACATCCTGGTCGCCGGGCGGGCAGCGGAGCGCATCCATGGCGGTGTCGAGCATGCGGTCGAGGTTCCAGCCATCGAGCCGGTCGATCTGGTCCTGCACCTCGCCCTGCTCGGCCAGCAGCGCGTTCATCTCGTCGTCGCTCATCGGCTCGGCGAACTTCATCGACAGCTCGGTGAAGCGGTTCATCAGGTCGCGGATGTGTCCGACGCCGTCCTCGACGTTGCCCCGGACGTCCTTTGACTCGTCGAGCTCGGGCTCCTGCTGGAGGTAGCCGATGCGGAGGTTCGGGGCCGGCTCGGCGACGCCGTTCGAGACCTCCTCGACGCCGGCCATGATCCGCAGCAGCGTCGACTTGCCTGCGCCGTTCAGCCCCAGCACGCCGATCTTGGCGCCCGGCAGGAACGACAGCGAGATGTCCTTCAAGACCTGCTTGTCCGAGCCGAAGAACTTGTTCGCCCGGTACATCGTGTACACGTATTCAGCCACTGCGAGTCAGGGTATCGGGCCGTGCCGGGATGAGCGCCGCCCGCGCTGCAGTGGCGCCGGCTGCCGCCAGGCGCGATGATCCGCGCATGGCGACCCGTCCGATCCTCCGCGGCATGGCCGATGTGCGCGCGTTCTTCCGCACGAACCCGACGCCGATCCACTTCGTCGGGCCGACGGCGTTCAACCTGCTCGGCCTCGACCGGTGGGTGCGCAGCCTGTTCTACGTCAACTACTACGACTCGTTCCAGGGTCACCACCCGCGCGTGTTCGTGCCGCACGATCGCCCGTACCGCGCGTTCGAGTCGGCCGAGGAGATCTGCAACTACCTGCTCGGCCACAAGGAGGTGGTCGCCTTCTTCGAGAAGCAGGGGCCGGGCGGCAAGGCGGCGTTCGTGATGTTCGACGAGGAGACCGAGCGGCTCGCTGCCGACGTCGGGCTGCAGATCGTCCACCCGCCGGCGGCGCTGCGGAAGCGCCTCGACTCGAAGATCGTGACGACGCAGATCGGCAACGACGCGGGCGTACCGAGCGTGCCGAACGTGCTCGGCCGGGCCGGCTCCTACGAGCAGCTGCTGGCGCTCGCCGCGGCCAACGGCATCGGAGACGACCTCGTCGTGCAGACCCCGTACGGCGACTCCGGGCGCACGACCTTCTTCATCCGCACCGCCGACGACTTCGCCAAGGAACGTGAAGCGCTGGTGTCGCAGGAGCTGAAGGTGATGCGGCGGATCCGCCACCCGTTCGAGGTGTGCGTCGAGGGCGTCATCACGCGGCACGGCACGGTCGTCGGGCCGTACGTCGGCTCGACCGTCGGGCACCCGGAGCTGACGCCGTACAAGGGCGGCTGGTGCGGCAACGATCTGTTCCCCGACGTGCTGGATGCACGGCAGCAGACCGAGGCGAGCGGCATGGTGCGGCGGCTCGGCGACCGGCTCGGGAAGGAGGGCTACCGCGGGTTCTTCGAGGTCGACTTCCTCGTCGACCGCGACACCGGCGCCATCTATCTCGGCGAGCTGAACCCGCGCGTGTCGGGTCTCTCTCCGATCACCAACGTGACGCTCGGGGCCTATTCCGACGCGCCGCTGTTCCTGTTTCACCTGCTCGAGTTTCTCGACGTCGAGTACGAGATCGACATCGACGAGATCAACGCTCGGTGGGCCCGCCTCGGCGCCGACGACGTGTGGTCGCAGCTGATCGTGAAGGAGATCGCCGAGGGCGTGCAGCTCCTGACCGCGACACCGCACACGGGCATCTACCGGCTCGACGGCGAGCGGATGGTGCGCGTGCGCCCGGCCAACGACTGGCACAACCTGCTCGGCGAGGACGAGGTCTTCTACCTTCGTGTGCCCGCGCCCGGCGACTACCGCTACAAGGGCGCCGACCTGGGCGTGATCGTGGCGCGCGGCCGCATGCAGGGCGACGACCTGGAGCTGACGCCGCGCTGCCTGCGGTGGGTGGACGCGCTGCGGGCGTCGTTCGCCGGAACCGCCGTCGACCCAGAGCCGACGTACGAGCCGCCCGCTTCGTTCAAGGCGTGACCACCCTCCCGCTCACGTTTCGCGCGATCTCCGAGAACGCACGGGACGAGGGGTTCGCCGACCGGTTCGCGGCCGTCTGGCCGGCGTACCAGGCGTGGTTTCTGCAGGCCGGCGACGCCGCCCGGCCGTCGTACGTGGCCGCGCGGACGGCGCTGCGCAAGCACATGCCGGAGCTGGTGCCGACCTGGGAGCGCCTGTGCCGCCTCGTCGGCGGCGGTGATGCGGCATCGCGCGTGCTCGCGCACTGGTGCCCGCCGCCGCACCTCTCGGGGTGCACGCAGGCGGTGGTGCGGCGCGGGCCGCCGATCCTCGTCCGCAACTACGACTACGACGCGCGGGCGTTCGACGCGACCATCCTGCTGACCGACTACGCCGCGCGGCGCGTGCTCGGCACCGGCGACTGTGTGTGGGGACTGCTGGACGGGATGAACGAGCAGGGCCTCTCGGCGTCGCTCACGTTCGGCGGGTCGCGCGAGGTCGGCACCGGGTTCGGCATCTCGATCCTGATGCGCTACCTGCTGGAGACGTGCACGACGGTCGCCCAGGCGCTGGTGGTGCTCGACCGCGTGCCGGTGCACATGGCGTATAACGTGACGGTGCTCGACGCGGCCGGAGCGGCGGCGACGGCCTTCATCGGGCCGGGCCGGACGCCGTCGCACGTGGATCCGCTCGTCGTCACGAACCACCAGGAGGACGAGGCGACGGAGCAGTTCGCGAAGCTGTCGCGCTCGCGCGACCGCGAGGAGGCGGTGCGCGGCGTACTCGAGTCGGGCGGCGACGAGGAGCGGGCGATCCGCGCGTTCCTCGACCCGCCGACGTACAACCGTAACTTCGAGCACGCGTTCGGGACGCTGTACACGGCGATCATGCGCCCGTCGGAGCGGTGCGTCGACTACCGCTGGCCGGGCTCGCTGTGGCGTCAGTCGTTCGACGCCTTCACGCCGGGCGAGCACACCGTCGCCCTGCAGAGCCGCTAGCCGATCTTCTCGGCCAGCTCGATGATGATCCCCTCCGGGCCGCGGACGTAGCAGAGCCGGTAGAGGTCCTTGTATTGCGCGACCTCGCCGACGAGTTCCCCGCCACGAGCTCGCACGCGGGCAACGACGTCGTCGATGTCGGTGACGGCGAAGGCCACGTGGCGGAGGCCCGGCGCGTTCGCCGGCGCGTGCTCGTTGTCGCCCTGGTGGGAGGGCGCGTGGAACTTCGCCAGCTCGATGCGTCCGCTGTCGTCCGGCGTCTGCATCATTGCAACGTCCACCCGGACGCCGTCGAGCGCCACGATGCGGTCCACCCAGCGACCTTCGACGGGCGTCTCGCCCTGCAGCACGAGGCCGAGCTCGGCGAAGAACTCGATCGCGGCCGCGAGGTCGTTCACGACGATCCCGACGTGCTCCATCCGCTGAAGTGCCATAGGGCTCGATGGTACCGAACCGTCGTCGGTAGACGGCTGACCTCCTGCTGGAGATCTACCAGGCGAATCGCGACGCCAGGCGGGCGCTTCCACTCATCTCGCACCAAACCCGTGTCCTGTCGCGCGATGTGTGGCACTTCCGTGAGGAAGCGTTCTGGGGTCTGACCCCCGTGGCCGGGCGTTTCGGGGTCAGACCCCGCGCGTGGAACACGCGCAGAAGGCGCGCCGGAACGTCACGGCTGTCAGTTCGGCGTGAGCTTGTACACGCCGCCGTCGCCACTGGCGAGGAGGAGGTTGCCGGCGCCGTCCTGGCCGAAGCTGACCGGCGTCGGGACGTCCAGCTGCACGTCCAGCACCCGGTCGCCCTGGATGGCCCAGTACCGGGCCGAGCAGTAGTCGCCGAACAGGTACAGGTTCGCCTCCGCGACGCCCCCCGTAACCGAGCAGTTGCCGTCGTCGTGCGAGTACTCGAACACCGGACCAATAAAGCCGTCCGGCTTGGCGCCGCCGTCGGCGAACTCGTGCGTGGCCTCCAGCAGACGCCAGCCGAAGTTGGCGTTGGCGGGCAGCGGGAAGGGTGCGCGGTCGATCTCCTCCCACGCGTTCTGCCCGACGTCGCCGATCAGGACCTGCTTGCCGTCGGGCGAGAACGAGAAGCGCCACGGGTTGCGCAGTCCGATCGCCGCCAGCTCCGGCGTGGCGTCGCCGCCGTCGACGTCGATCGACAGCAGCTTTCCGAGCAGCGTCGAGCGGTCCTGCGCGCGGTTCTCCGGATCGCCGCCCGAGCCGCCGTCGCCCATGCCGACGTACAGCTTCCCGTCAGGGCCGAACACCACGTTGCCGCCATTGTGGTTCGGGTACGGCTGGTCGACCGCGAGCCAGGTCTTGACGGCCTTCGAACCGCCACTCTTGAACTCGACCACGCGCGTGTTGCCGTCGGCGTTCGTGTAGTCGACGAAGTAGCGCCCGTTGGTCGCAAAGCCGGGATGGAACGCGAGGCCCAGCAGGCCCTGCTCGTTGTCGGTCGAGACCGGACCCGGCAGCTCGAGGAACGGCGTGTCGGATCCGACGATCATGATCCGCGCCCTGTGCTGCTCGACCACGAAGATGCGATCGTCGTTCGGCGGCGATCCAACCCAGACGGGCCGGTCGTACGAGCCGAACTTCTCGGCCCTGAACGTCAGCTTGTCGCCGCTGTCCGGGAGCAGCCCGGTCGCGGGAGCCGCGTCCGTCGTCGCGGCCTCTGACGTGACGGGTGCCTCGGTGGTGGCCGCAACGGGCGCGGTCGTCGCCGGCGTCGCGACCGACGTCGTCGCGTCGCCGCCGCCGCCACACGCGGTGCCGACGAATGCCAGCACCACCACGAGGACCGCGACCCACCGCATGGGGCGGAGAGTAGCGACGGCCCGGCGGCTAGGCCGCCGGGCCGCTGAAGTTGGGGGGAGTGCCTTTCGGCGTCGGTCTCCGGAGTCGTCGGGGCCCGAAGGCCCGTTTCGCGTCGGCTCCCCCCAGGCGCTCGACCCGAAGTTCCCGCTCCCCTCTCGAAAGAAAGGATCGACCGTCTCGGCGGCCGCGCTCACCCCGCAATTGGGGGAACCGCAGCGAGACACGCCTGCAACGCGCGCTCGAGCGTCGCGACGCCCTCGAGGCAGTCCGCCTCGTCCGCGTGCTCGCCCGGATCGTGCGACACGCCGTCCGGACTGCGGACGAACAGCATCCCCGCCGGGACGCCCGCGGCGGCCAGCACGCCTGCGTCGTGACCGGCGTAGGACGCGAGGTCGACGGCGCTGCCGGCGGCGCCGTGGAGCGCGGCGCGAATGCGCAGATCGAAGGCCACTCCGGGATCCGACGCGAGCTCTGTCAGCGTCACCTCCGGCGCCGCTGCCCGGATCGCCGCTACCACGGCATCGCGTCGCGCCGGATCGGGCGCCCGCACGTCGAGCGTGCCCGCGACGCGCCCCGGAATCACGTTCGACCCGCCCGGCTCGACCTCCAACTGCCCGACCGTCGCGACCGCGCCCGGCTCTGCGCGCGCGGCGGCATCGGCGGCGAGCACCACCCGCGCGGCGGTCACCAGCGCGTCGTGGCGCTCCGACATCGGGGTTGTCCCGGCGTGGTTCGCGGCGCCCACGCAGAGGACCGCGACCCGCGACCGCGCCGCCAGCGAGGTTGCAACGCCCAGCGGGACGCCGGCGGGAGCGAGCGCGCGCCCCTGCTCGACGTGCACCTCGACGAACGCCGCCAGCCGCCGGTGCCCGCCGACGGCGGCGAACGGGTCGGGCGGGCACACGTCGCCCAGTCGCACGCCGTCCGCGTCGCGCCGGTCGAGCACGTCAGGCCCGTAGACCCCGGTCAGGACCCGCGACCCGAAGATCGGCGTGCCGAACCGCCAGCCCTCCTCGTCGGCGAACGAGACCACCGCGAGCCGCTCTCGTCCCTCCACCCGCGCGGCGCGCAGCCGCGCGACCGCCACCAGGGCGGAGACGACGCCGAGCGCGCCGTCGAACGCGCCGCCGTCGGGCACGGTGTCGAGGTGCGATCCCGCCGCGACGAGGTCGTCGCCCGCGGCCGGGTCGGTCAGCCAGAGGTTGCCGGCCGCGTCGTGCGATGCGACCAGTCCCACCCGTGCGCCTGCGACGACCACGACATCCTCCGCGGCGCGCACCGCCTCGCTCCAGGGCGGCCGCGTCCACCCGCGCGGCGTGCACCCGACAGCGGCGACGGAGTCGAACAGCTCGCGGAAGTCAGAACCCGGCATCGGTGATGAGGCTACCGATGTCCGCGGTCGTGCTCGCGTTCGCCGTCCATACCAGCGCGCCGGCGGCCAGGCACGAGACGAGCACGGCGATTAGCCCGAGCAGCCCGCGCACGAACGACATCCGCGAGCGGCCCGACTGCCGGGCGGCCCAGATCGCGAGCAGCACGAGCGACAGCGTCAGCACCGCCGCGGCCCCCAGGATCACGAGCGCGGCGATCGCATCGTCGGATGCCAGCTCCGACCGGAAGAGCAAGCCGGAGCGGTCGACGTCGACCGGCCCGCTCGCCTCGCCGGCGACGGCGGCGATACCGAACGACGTGGCCCCGATCAGGATCGCCGCGACCGCGCCCCCGGTGCGCACGCCGGGGTACTGCAGCGGCGCGACGGGCTCGTGTCCGGCGGGGATCACGACCGGCTCGGGCTCGCGCGCCATCGTCGCGGCCGGCCGCGTGGCCGTCGCGGTGCCGGCCGGTGGAGCGGCGAGCATCGTCGCCGCCAGCAGGCGGATGGTCTCCTCCTGCGCCGGCGGCGGCGACACCTGCGTCGCGTCGATGGCCGCGCGCCCCGCGAGCATCTCGATCACGTCCTCGGCCCGCGGACGCCGCGTCGGCTCGCGCTCCATCAGGCGGGCGATCAGGGCGCCGCCGTCACCGGGCAGCAGCACCGCGTCCTCGTGCACGCGCCGGTAGCCGGCCGCGAGGCGATCCTCGCCGGGGAACGGCAAACCACCCGACACGAGGTGGTAGAGGATGCAGCCGAGCGCGTACACGTCGGCGCGTTCCGACACCGGGTCGCCGGCGGCCTGCTCGGGCGACCAGTACTCCGGGCTGCCCATGCGCGTGCCGGTCGCGGTCAGCGTGCCGTCGGAGGTCGCCAGCAGCCGCGCGAGGCCGAAGTCGCCGACCACGACGCGCCCGCCCTCGGCGAACAGGACGTTGGACGGTTTCAGGTCACGGTGGATGACGCCATTCGCGTGCGCGTGTGCGAGTGCCTGGGCGATCGGCCGGCCCAGCGCACGGGCGCGATCCCACGGGATCGGGCCGCCGCCGATGAGCGCGCTGAGCGTGCCGCCGGGGCAGTGCTCCTGCACGAGATAGGGGCGCTCGGCAGTGTCGTTGAACTCGAGCACCTGGACGATGTGCGGGTGCTTCAGGCGGCCCATCGCGGCCGCCTCGCGGCGGAACCGCTCGCGTCCCTCCGAAGCCTTGGCGACCCAAGGGTGCAGCAGCTTGATGGCGACGACGCGGTTGAGCCGCTCGTCGACCGCCCGCCACACCTCGCCGGTTCCACCCGAGCCGATGCGGTCCTCGAGCCGGTAGCGGCCGTCGATCTCCACGGCTGGAACGTAGCCTACGGCGCTGGGGGTGGCCGGAAGTCTTCCGGCAGGATCGCGTCGCTGTTGAGGGCCGAGATGAACTCCTCGACCTGGTCCTGGAAGTCGACGCGGTCGATCTCCTCGAGGTGCTTCTCGAGTTCGATGCGGGCCTGCTTGAGCACCTTGTCGAGGCGCTTCACGGCGGCGGTCGGCACCCGCTCATACCAGACCTGCCGACAGTCGGGGCAGCGCAGCTCGATCTCCCACGCGTCGAGTGCGAGGCGCCGCCAGCGCAACGGGTGCGCCAGCTGCGACGGGCAATGCCGGCACTGCTCGAGCATCGCCTCCGGGCCACCAGTCAGTGGTTGATCGGCCACGGGAGAACAGCCTAGGCAGCGCGCCGGACGGAGCCGCTGTCCGGTGGTAGCATCGGCGCGTGGAGATCGGGGAGCCGCAACGCGTGATCGTGGTCGAGCCGGTGGATGATCCGGTGCCCGATCCGCTGCCGGAAGAGGCGCCGTCAGCGCTGCCGGCCGACGAGCCGGCGCAGGAACCCGTCCCGGCCTGACGCATCCCCTCGCGGCTCGATCGCCGCCGCGATGATCGGTTCGGGATCCCGTACGCATGCGGGCGGCTGCGGTCGTACCCGCCGGGCGACCCAGTCCGGCAGGGCCGGCATGCCGATGTCGCGGGGCGGAGTCACGACGCTGTCCGGATCGACGAGCACGCTCCGCAGCTCGTCGACGACCCGCACCGGCACGCGGTAGCGCCGCGCGAGGTGCGCGGCGACGTCTTCCGCGGCCTCCGCGAAGTGCTCCCGCGGCACGTAGATCGACTCCGGATATGCGCGCTCCGCCCGCCAGCCGGCCTCGTGCTCGACGACGCGGCCCCACAGCTTCGTCCGGCCGACCACGGCCGAGCCCGAGCGGTGTGCGTAGAACAGCGCCGCGTTCGCGTCATCGCAGGCGTACACGCCGCACACGCACTGCTCGTCTGGTGCCTCATGTTCGCCGGGGTGCTCGTAGCAGCGCGCCGCGATCGGCGCCCCGCACGGCCATCCTGCGGGCGTGTACGCGGAGACGAGCTCGCCGTCGACGGCGATCCGCCAGACGCGCCAGCCGAGGATCGGCGCGACGAGATCCGGAGCGCGCTCCGTCATGCCCCGACTCTACCGTCTGCCGGGCGAAGCCGCCGCCCACCGTTATCCTCCGCCCGGGCGCCCCCATCGGCTAGTGGCCTAGGCCCCCGCCCTTTCAAGGCGGTAACACGGGTTCGAATCCCGTTGGGGGTATTCGGTTCGAACTTCGGACGTCAGGTCGACGCGACGCGGGTTAGGTTGAACGCGATACCGGGATCGGGCGAGGCGGCTCGATATCCCAGTCGCTCATGTCTCATACTGCCTATCCCGGTACGTCCGGTCCCACAGGCGACATTCCTAAGAGAATCATCCACCGTTGAGCGGTGTTGGCTGCGATGTTGGTGTTGAGCGGTTTGCAGCTTTGGAATTGCTGGTGGATCGCTGCTCCTGCGATCTTGCCCCGCACGGAGACGCTTGCCGGCCAGTAGCTGTTTGATTCACAAGCTGGGTCAAGGGCGGTTTCCTTGGTAAGGAGCGGGGCGTCGGAACGGATCGCGGCGCAAAGCGCAGCTGCGTCCGGTAGACCTTCGCGGGAAGAGGCAGCTTCATCCTTGATCGCAACGGTCGGAGGCTGGCAGCTCAGCAGGACATGAGAACCGGTTTTCCGCCAAGTCGAGCTATTGCCCTCCTGGCTGAGTTTCGTCCAGGCCACGTTGGTGAGATCAATCTGCAGCTTGGTACCATCTGCTGGCGCTGGCTGCTCACCGGTTGCCGACTTAACCTTGTGGGTACATCCAGTGAGAGCGACGGCCGCCGCGAGCACTATCCCCGCACGAAAGCGTCGCGCCAGCGGTTGGTGCCGCTCGCATGCGACTGCTTGCTCCTGACTCATGTAACAATGGTAACATGACGTCAAGGCTCGCTGACGGTAGGGCGACGACCTTCAAAGTTCAACTTCAACCTGAACCGCGCGAGGTGTATTCCTGGAAGAAGCGAGCCCGATCCGCGCGGCCGCATTGCCTGTTGACGCCGCCTGTTGGGGCGTGAGAGATTGGCCTGGCAGCGTTACGGCACTCCTGCTGCAGGCTGTGCGGCTCGCCGTTGTTGCCCCGGAGGCCCCATGTTCGCTCGTCTGTGGAACGTTTGCGCCCGATACCGCGGATCGATCCGGGTGCGTCTCGTCGGCCTTCCCGTGCGTAGCGGCCTCCTGTGCGGAATCATGCTGGCGACGGGGCTGTTGGTCGCCTCGCCGCCCGCGCAGGCGAACGCGCCGAACGGGCCGGCGTGGCCGCGAGGTGTGATCACCTACCACGTCGCCGTGCCGTCGCTCCGTTGGGGTACGGTGCGCGCCCTTGCCGAGTGGAATCGCAGCGGCGCACACCTGCGATTCGTGGAGACGACCGCGCGCAAGGCGGCGGTGCGCGTCGTCGCGATGCCGCGGCGGCCGTGTCAGGGCATCAACGGGGTCGCTCGGGTGGTCGTCCGATCAGGGGTTTTCCGAGGCCAGGTCTCACTGCAGCCGAGCTGCTCGCGCGAGTACATGGTGTCCGTCGCAGCACACGAGTTCGGGCACATCCTCGGCCTCGGCCACGAGTTTCGCCGCTGCGCGGTCATGAGCCCGTCGGTCCGCGTTCATTGTGGCGATGGCCTGCTGCCGTGGGAGTGGGTGTGCCATCCGTTGGCCGCCGACGACGTGCGCGGTGCGATCCGCCTCTATGGCGGCCGCCTGCGTCGATCGGCCGCGCC
The DNA here is from genome assembly GCA_038321545.1 of Gaiellales bacterium. Lineage (GTDB taxonomy): Bacteria > Actinomycetota > Thermoleophilia > Gaiellales > F1-60-MAGs149 > VFJZ01. Next base: position 6,753 of record JBBQFB010000058.1, on the reverse strand, counting down.
GAGCGTCTGCCTCTCGGCGCCGACGCCGGACCCGGCGACGTCCGTGCGGTTGGAGGCGAACCCTTCCGACTCGCTCGCGGCGACGCGAATCACCTGGCGGAACCCGGCTTCCGCCGCGTTGCGACGCGTCGTCGTCAATCGGCGGCCAGGGCAAACATGCCCCACCTACCCGACGTTGACGCGGACGTCCTTCCGCCCCGGGGTTCCCGTACTCGCCGGCGATCTGGTCGCCGATGTCGATGCGAGTGGCGCTCGCGGCAGCGACCAGTCGGCGCTCGAGCTGTCCCCGCCGGAGCCCGGCCGCTGGTGCTACGCCGTCTGGACATTGGGGCCGGCCAATCGCTGGCGTCGCTCGGCCGAGGCGCGCATCGTCCACCCCGGACTGGCACCGCTCGCGGATCGGATCGGACTGCGCGCGGTGCTCGCCCCGGCGCCCGGCGTCCGCGTGCGCGTCGCCTGGACGACGCCTCACGACCCGACCCTGGCAACGGTCGAGCTGTGGCGCCTCGCGGGGGCGTGTCCAAAGGGGATCACCGGCTACTCGGGTGAGCCGATCGGGGCGGCGTCGACGACGCCCGGCCCGGCTGCCGTCGACGACACCGACACCAGCACGAGCGGCGGCACCTGGTGCTACACGCTGCTGATGACGCCGGCTGGGACGGGGGGCCAGCCCATCGCCGCGCACCTCGAGGTTCCAGGGGTGCCGGCGCCTCCGAACACCCCACCGCAGCAAGCATCCGCCGTGACCGCTCAGACAAGCAGCGTCGGCAACGGCCAGGTCGTCGCCGCGGTGCGCTGAGTCCAGAGCACCGCCCCGCAGCACCGACTCGGTGCGCTCAGGCTGCCGGCGCTCCGGCGTGAAGGGCGGCGTTGACCTCGGCGGCGGCGCGTTCGCCGGAGCGGACCGCTCCGTCCATGTACCCGTTCCAGACATCGGCAGTCTCGGCGCCTGCGAAGTGGATGCGATCGACGGGCTGCCGCAGCGCCGGCCCGTACTGCGTCCAGGCGTTCGGCGTCAGGCGGCCCCCATAGCAGCCGCGTGACCACTCGTCGGCTGCCCAGTCGTGCTCGGCGTACTCGCGTGGCTCGGCCGCCCGCGGCCCGAAGAAGCCGGCCGCGTCCGCGAGCACCCGGGCCTTGCGCGCCTCCGGTGAGAGCAGGGAGGCGCGCCGGCCGGCACTCGCCTCGAGAAACGCCAGCAACACCCCGCAGCGGAGGTCATCCGGGCTGTTGTCGAACATGATCCCGACCTCGTGGTCGAGGCTCACCACCATGCCGGTGAGTCCCTCGTCGCGCCAGAACGGCTCGTCGAACTGCATCTGGATCTTGATCACCCAGCCGGCCGGGCAGTTCTGGATCAGGTGGTCGCGGTGCGGGGGCAGCGCCGGCTGGTAGCGGATCCGGCCGGACAGCGTGGGCGGCACCGCCACGATCACCCGCTCGCAGTGCACCTCCCCGCCGTCGTGTACGACCCGCACTCCGCCATCGTGCTGCTGGATCGCCGTCACCGGGCAGCCGAGGCGAACGTCGTCCAGCCGAGCGGCCAGCAGGGTCGTCAGCACCTGCGAGCCGCCTCGGACGCGGCTGTCCTGCGCGCCGCCCGCCGTCGAGACCAGCATGTCGATGAACCCGCCGGACTTGACGTAGAACAGCCAGTGCAACAGCGACGTTTCCGATGCCTCGGCGCTGATGATCGCGGTCACGAGCGTCCGCCAGAACTGGAGCCCGTCCGGCGTCGCACAGCGCTCGACCAGCCACGCATCGGCCGTGATCCGATCGAGCGCCGCAGCGTCGGGAGTCAGCCACGGCTGCTCCAGCACGACCACGCCGGCGAGCTCCTCCATCTCGGCCTGGACGCGGCCGACGTCCTCGAGGACGTCACCGGTGAGCCCGAACGTGGCGTCAGCGAAACGCACCTGCCGTCCACCGAGAGCGAGGATCCCGTCACCGTCGTCGTAGGACGCGAACAGCGTGACGCCCAGCTCGTCCGCCAAGGCGCGAACGCGGTGCTGGCTCGGCCCGATCCACTGCCCACCGAGCTCGACGATCGTGCCGTCTCCGAACGTGTGGTTGAGCAGGCGTCCGCCCACGCGGTCGCGCGCCTCGAGCACCGTCACGGACCGGCCCGCGGCCCGGAGGTCGCGGGCGGCGGTCAGTCCCGCGAGCCCCGCCCCGATCACGACTACCTCGACCTGGTTCACGTCGTCTCTCCCGCCCGAGCCGGTCCGAATGCGGCGAGTCTAAACCACCTTGCCGTTCGCCTGGCATGCGATCCACACCGGTGCGCGTCGGGCGTGACGAGAAGCCGTAGCCGGGGAGCGACGGGATGACCAGATCGAAGCGGTCGCCGAGCCGCTCGACGAGGGGCAGGAGTTCCACGAACGTGCTCGGCCAGCCGTGGGTGAGGACCAGCGCACGCCGGTTGTCCTCCCGATGATGGTGGACGAAGTGCAGCCGCACCCCGGCCACCTCCGCGACGCGATGCTCGAAGCGGTTGATTTCCCGTTCCCGCGCGCGCCAGTCGAACCCGTCTGCCCAGTGCGCCAGCAGGTCGCGCAGGTAGTCCAGATCGACACCCTGGCTCCACGGTGCACCGGGAGCCGGGTCGGGCCAGCGGGTCCGGCGGATCCGCTCGCGGAGGTCGTCGAGCACGGCGTCGGGGATCGCCACTTCGAACGGTTCGGCGTGCACGCGCAGGATGATACGAGCGCGCCGCAACGTCGATGTACCCCTGCCTCATCGAGCCGCCGGCTTCTCCGCCGTGAACGCGAACTTCCGCACCCGCCCGTCGCGGAGCCAGCCGCTCCACAACCGGTGCGACGCCAGCAACCAGGTCACCTCTCCCTCAACATGACAGGAATTTCATGCATTGTTGACGATACGAAGCGCGGGTGGTCTGGGTTCACAGGCCCCGGCCCGGTGAGCGCCTCAGAGACCGACGAACCGGGTCAGCTTCGCGCCCAGGCGGGTCGCGACGCCGATGCCGAGGACGTAGTCGTCGCGCGGCAGGCCGCAGTCGTCGACCGTGATGTCGCACCCCTCGGTGACGACGCCGAAGATCGTGAAGCGGCCGGCGGCCGGCCCGGTGTCGCGGCACCGCCAGTGGTCGGGGTCGCCGTTCGGGGCGTGGGCGGCGACGTCGCAGGCGACGCCGTAGGCGTCCACGATGTCGCTCTTCGTGCTCCCCGGATACTCCACCTTGTTGCGGAACTCGGCCACCTCGATGCCCGCGCGCGTCGCGTACAGCTGCTGGTTGGTCTCCCACAGCAGCGCGATCCGCTTCTTCAGGAACAGCGCGGTCACGAGCCCGCCGCCCCGGTGCTCGCGGTAGGCGATCACCGTCAGCTTGCCGAACGGCGATCCGATCGGGTACGAGTGCGCCTTGCCGGGCTTCGCGACCCGGGCCGCCTGGCTGCGGGACATGCCGAGGCGGAGGTCGCCGATCGCGGCGCCGAGGCGGATCTCGCGCTGGTGCGGGCAGGGCTTGGCGTCGGCGATGGTGTCGATGTTCAGGCTCGCGGCACCCGGCGCGGCCGGACCGGTCGAGACGATCGCCACGCGCAGCTGCCCGCTCGGCGGCACCGTGCGCCAGCCCTTCAGGTGATGGCTGGCGGCGCAGAAGTGCTCGTGCAGGTCGTCGCCGGAGCCGATCCGCTCGAAGCCGTCCGCCTCGCCGAGGTTGACCCACACCTCGACGTTCGCGGGGACGGTGTCGACGATCAGCTCGGTGCGACCGGCGCCGGCCGGCACCTTCAGCGCCAGCAGGCGCGCGCCGAGCTTCGGGGCCAGGCTGACGTGGAATGAGTGCCCGCCCATCGGGATGCTCCCCGGCGTCATCTTCGCCTGCCGGCCGAAGGTCGGCACGTCACGCGTCATGTCGGCCCAGAACGAGGCGAGCTCGCGCCCGAAGACGCCGGCGCCGCCGAACGCACCGGTTGCCGCGGGCGTCGGCGCGAGGCCGCCTCCGATCGAGGCGAACGACGTCTTGATGCTGCCCCAGCGCACCCCGTTCCGCATCAGCCACTGCACGAACACGTACGCGCCGTAGCGGTGGTTCGTGTTCGCGGGGGCGACATCGTCGAGCGCCAGCTCGGGGTGGTCGGCGAAGGCCGGGAGGAATCCCTCTGGGTCGCGGAACCCGAACAGCGTCTCCGCCCAGGTCGCCGTCGCCTCGCCCCACCAGCTGCCGCCGATGACCTTGCCGGCGGCCACGAACTGGCCGGCGTGGAACAGCTCGTGCGCGACGACGGCGTCGCGTCGGCCGGGCGGCGCGAGGTCGCCGTTCACGACCACCGCGCTGCCGGGCGGCTCGCACATCTTCTCGGTCAGGCCGTCCGAGTCGGGCACGACGTAGTCCGGGTCGAGGAAGATCGGATACGGCCCGGACTGGCCCGGCAGCGTCAGTGCCGGGATCTGCAGGCCGGCGAGGTAGGTGCCGACGACGTTGTGCGCGCGGAGCGCCTGCGCAGTCGCCTCGGCACCGGGCTGACGCACCGTGGAGGGGGCGTGGACGAGGAAGCCGTCCGTCGGCGCCGTGGTGTTGGACGGCCACGCCGCGAAGTTGTGGATGCAGTCGCCCACCGGATCGAACACGCCGGCCGCCGTTGCGGACGGCGGGAGGGCGAGCACGACCGTGGCCAGTGCGAGGGCGACGCGAAGGTGGCGCATACCTTCGATGATAGAGATCGCCGGAGCGGTGATACACGTCGGCCCGGTACGATCGCCCGGTGGCGAGACGGTCGACCTACGGCGTCGGTGTGATCGGCCTCGGCGTCCAGGGCCGCGCCGTCGTCGCCGAGCTCTCGGAGTCGGCGCGACTCGAGGTCGTCGCCGCCTTCGACCCGGCCCCCGTCGGCGCCGCGGGAGTGCCCGTCCTCGGAAGCGCAGCGGCGGTCTGCTCGCTCCCGGCCGTCGATGTCGTCTACGTCGCCTCCCCGCCGTCGTCGCACGCGGAGGCCGTGCGGCTCGCCGTGGCCGCCGGCAAGGTGGTGCTCTGCGAGAAGCCGCTCGCCCCGGACGTCGCGACCGCGAACGCGGTCACGGAGCTGGTGACGGCCGCAGGCCGCGGCGACGGGGTGAACTTCTACCTCGCGACCTCACCGGCCGGGCTCGCGCTCGCGGCGGCGATCCGGTCCGGTACCTGCGGCGCTGTCGTCTCGATCGCGATCGAGGCGCGCTTCTCCGCCTGGCCGCGGACGTGGCAGGCCGGCGCCGGCGACTGGCTCGTCTCGGCGACGGACGGTGGCTTCACCCGTGAGGTGCTCTCGCACTTCCTCTTCCTGGCCGACCGGATCTGCGGGCAGGGCGAGGTCGTCGACTCGGTGGTCGAGCGCGACGACCGGGGGCTCGAGCGATCGCTCGCGGCGCGTCTGCTGTTCGGGGGCGTGCCGGTCACGATCGACGCCGCCGTCGCGGGGCCGGACGAGGATCGGAACCGCTTCGCCGTCACCGGGGCCGACGGCGTCGCAGCGATCGAGGACTGGGACCGGTACGTCGGCCCGCTGCCCGAGCCGGCGATCGAGACCGCAGGGCTCGCCGCGGCGCTCGTGGCGCTGCTCGACGGGGAGCCGACGCCGCTCCCCCGGTTCGACGTGGGCGCGCGGGTGGTGGCCCTGACCGGGCGGCTGCTCGGTCGCGACTGAACCGCGTCAGACCCGCCGCGAGCGCTCCAGCGTCGACCAGAAGTCGCGCCCGGTGCGGACGTAGCGGCCCGCGCCGTCGTCGGGCGACGGGTGGTCCCAGGCGGTCACCGTGCCGGTCGCGAGCGCCGCTGCCACCACCCGGCGGCCGGTCCCACAGCCGCGCCGGCACCTCGTACGGGTCGTGCGGGTGCGTGAACGACGCCACCAGCAGCAGCGGCCGCGACGGGTCGCTCCCCATGCCGGCCAACCTACCGCACCGGGGTGGGCGGCGTCGTTACAGCCGGCGGCCGGCCATCGGCGGCATCGGGCCGCTCGTGTCGATGCCGTGCAGGTCGATCACCGATGCCGCGAACCACTTGTCGAACTCGTTGTCCGACCCGAGCACGCTCGGCAGGAAGGTATCGGCGCCCGGCCCTTCGTGGATCGCCAGCACGAGGTAGTTGCCGTCGGGCGTCGGCTGGAGATATGCGCGGTGATCGGTGACCCCGTAGCGGGCGTTCATGTCGTCGTACGCCGCCTTGCGGGAGCCGTTCAGCTCGCCGATCCAGGCTTCCCAGGCGCCGAGCTTGTCGGCTGCGAGCGGTGCTGCCAGTGCAGGCATGTTCGGGTCTTCCTTCTCTTCGCGACGGGTCGGGGCTGCGGGTATCGCTCGGCCCCGTTGGACTGCAACCGGTCGGGCCGCTACTTCTCGACGAGCAGCACGAGCGTGTCGCCGAGGACCCCGTCGTGCTCCATCGCCGCAGCGCCGGCCGCGGTCTGCAGCGCGGCCATCACGGCGTCCATGTCCGGGATGTCCATCATCACGGCGACCTGCGTCGGGTTCTGCGGGTTGACGAACGTCCGGATGTTCGTGACGCCGAGCGGCCCGAAGAACTCCTCGCGCCTCGGCGACGCGAGCCAGTGGTCGCTGTCCTTCACGTCGTGATGACCGATGACGGTGGGCACGTGGACTCCTCGCATTCTGGGGCGGCGGCGCCGGACCCGGTGCGAGACTACCACCGCGCGGGGCCGGGCCGGCGGCCGGGTGTAGTAACGGTGATCGCGGGCGACGGTCGCCGGTGCAAGGTGCAGACTTCCGCCCATGGCTGGATCGATGGAGGGACGCGTCGCG
>JBBQFB010000057.1:0-19411 GCA_038321545.1 Gaiellales bacterium | reverse complement strand
TGCCCGCGTTCCTGTTCGCCGGCTCGCTCGGGATCGCCGGCGCGGTCATCTCCCTGCTCGTCGGCCGGCGCATCGTCTGGCGCCAGCCCTCCCCCGCCCTCTAGGAGTTCCTGAAATGCCGTACCCGATCCGCGTCGGCGTTCAGTGCCGGCCGCAGCACAGCGACTACGCCACCATGCGAGACGCCTGGCTGCGCGCCGAGGAGGCGGGCGTCGACGCGCTCTTCAACTGGGATCACTTCTTCCCGCTGTTCGGCGAGCCCGACGGGCAGCACTTCGAGTGCTGGACGATGCTCGGCGCGATGGCCGAGGTGACTTCCCAGCCGCAGATCGGCGCGCTCGTGACGTGCAACTCGTACCGCAACCCCGACCTGCTGGCCGACATGGCCCGGACGGTCGACCACATCTCGGGTGGCCGCGTGATCCTCGGCATCGGCGCCGGCTGGTTCGAGCGCGACTATGACGAGTACGGGTACACGTTCGGGACGGCGCCCGACCGGCTTCGCGACCTCGGCGCGTCGCTGCCGCGGATCCGCAGCCGGCTCGGCCGCCTGAACCCGGCGCCGATCGGCTCGCTGCCGATCATGATCGGTGGCCGCGGTCCGAAGGTGACGCTGCGCCTGACTGCCGAGCCCGCCGACATCTGGCACGGCTTCGGCTCGCCGGAGGAGTGGGCGGCGTCGAACGCGATCCTCGACGAGTGGTGCGAGAAGCTCGGCCGCAACCCGGCCGAGATCGAGCGCTCGGTGAGCGTGCAGCCCGCCCACGCCGACCGCATCGACGACTTCGCGAAGGCCGGCGTGTCGCTGCTCGTGGCGGGGCTGGACGGCCCCGACTTCGACCTGTCGCTGGCCGAGCGGCTCGTCGCCTACCGCGACGCCCAGTAGGGGGCCCGCGTGAAGGTGTCGCTGTTGGCGCGGGGCCCGAATGAACAACGCTCCTAGGAACTCCAACTACCCGGTGCAGTAAGGCTCGCGGCCGGATAGGACCCAGCCGTCTCCCCGTGCGAGCACCGGCAGGTCGTCGACGGCCGCCGGCGCCAGCACGACGTTGACCGCGCCCAGCGCGGGCTCGGGCACGAACTTCGCCAGCGGCCGGTCGGTCAGCACCGCCAGCGGCGGCAGCAGGCCGGGCGTGCGCACGCCGAGGCCGGCGACGCCGATGCGGGCGCAGGCCGGCAGCGTCGCGTCGATGGCGGCCGCCTGGGCGCGCGCGCGGGTCAAAGGCAGCCGGCGGTCGGAGACGTCGTGCATCGTCGCGAGCACGAGCCCGAGCGCGACCAGGATCACCGGGCCGGCAATCCTGAGGGAGCCGGGGAACCGCACCAGCGAGCCGACCGCGCCCGCCACGGCGGGCACCAGCAGCAGCGCGTAGCGCTCCCGCACCGGGTACCCGGCGGCGACCTCTGCGAGGAGCGCCACCGGCACCGCTGCGAGCACGACCGCCGAAAGCGCGTCGAACCGCCACTGATGCCAGGCACCGAACCAGGCGACGAGGATGCCGAGGCCAGCGGCGCTGACGACCAGCCCGGCCAGCCCGACCACGCCCGGCCCGGGTGCGGCGAGACCGGCCAGCGCGTCGGTGCGATGGAACGCCAGCAGCGGGTCGCCGAGCAGCAGCCCGTCGAACAGCACCCACAGTCCCGGCGCGGCGAGGCTCCACGCGATCGCCGCGCGCACGTTCCTACGGTCGCCGGCGAGCACGAGCAGCGGCGGCAGCAGCCACGCCTCGGGCCGGACGAGGCCGGCGAGGACGAGGCACACCAGCCGAGCTCGAGGGCGCTCGGGCGGCACCGCCAGCGCGAGCCCGATCGCACCCGCGGCGAGCCAGTCGATACCCCGGAGGGGGCCGGCCGACCAGATCGCGCCTGCCAGCGAGAGCGTCAGCAGGGCGCCGGCCACGCCCGCTGCCCCCTCCGCCCGCCATGCCACCCGCACCGCGCCGACCACGACGGCAACCAGCCCGGCGATCGTCAGCGCCGCCCATGTCGCCAGCGGCGAGACAATCCCGCCGACGATCGCCATCAGCACGATCGGCACCGGGTGCGGCGTCGTGAGCGCGTTCTCTACCGTCGGCAGGCTCCCGCCCCGCAGCTCCCGCCCCCACGCCAGGTAGGCGAGGTTGTCGGGGTTCATGAACGGCACCGCGAGCACCGCCGTGCGCGCCGCGACTCCGACGAAGGCGGCGACGGCGAGCGCAGACGCGAGCCGGGCCATCGGGCGGAGAGCCTACCGGGTGGCCGCCAGGGTGGCGACCCCGGCCAGGGTCGTCAGCGCGCCCGCCCACTGCAGGCGGCTCATGCGCTCGCGGAACACGAGGTGGCCGATCAGCGCCAGGAACACGGCGGACAGGGTCGACAGCACCGCGGGCACGGCGACGCCGTCGCGGGAACCGACCAGCAGCGCGGCGAACCCGGCCGCGTCCAGTACCGGCGAGCCGATCGCATACGGCAGGATCTGCCGGTCGAGTCGCGGCAGCCGGCCCGCCAGCGCGACCGGGACGGTGACGGCGACGAGCCCGAACAGGCGGCCGCCGGCCACGACCCAGATCGGGTCGAGCTGTTCGGCCTGCGCGCCGGAGAGCACGGCGCCGGCGAACCCGCACGCGCCGACGAGGGCGAACACCGCGCCGAGGCGATCCGATCCGCCCTTCGGGCCGGTCGCGGGGTCGCCCTCCCGCAGCGCCGCGAGGCACACGCCGGCGCCCACGATCAGCGTCGCCACGACGGCCGCCGCGGGCAGCGCCTCGCCGAGGATGATCACGGACACCAGCGCCGCGATGGTGCCGTTGGTCGACACGATCGCCGACACCAGCCCGACCTTCGCCGTCGAGTACGCGCGGAAGATCATCGACAACGCGACCATCGTGCCGACGCCGTAGCCGACCGCCCACAGCCAGTCCGCCCAGGGTGCGTCGGGCACGCCGACCCACACCAGCGCGACGGCGGGCACCGCGACCGCGCCGATCAGGCAGCCCATCGCGAGGGACGGCACCGGCCCGAACACCCGCGCACACGTCGCGGAGCACGTGCCGGCGCCGCACCAGAACACGGCGCACAGCAGGCCTCCCAGCAGCCCGGTCACATCGCGACGCGCCGCGGGATCGATCGGGTCATTCGGCGCTCCACGGCCCGAGACTGTAACGATTGGGGCGATGCGCGCAGTCGGCTACGGCATGGTCACGGCGGGCTCGGTGCTGTGGGGTCTGAACGGCCCGGTGTCGCGGATGGCGCTCGACGCGGGCATCGAGCCGCGCCAGCTGGCCGGGTGGCGCGTGCTGTCCGCCGCGCTGCTGATGACGGGCGCGCTGGTCGTGCTGCGACGCGTCCGGTTCCGATGCAGCCGCCGCGCGCTGGTCAGCATCGCGCTGTTCGGCCTGTTCGGCGTGACGCTGCCGCAGTGGCTGTACTACGAGGCCATCTCACGCTTCGACGTGGGGTTGACGCTCGTGATCGTCTACACCGCGCCGCTGTGGATCGCGGCCATCCACCGCTTCACGCGGAACACCCGGCAGCCGCGCCAGGTGACGGCCGCCATGGGACTCGCGCTGGTCGGCGTCTCGATCGCCGTCCTCGGCGGCGGCGGGCTGGCGGGTGGATCGGTGGTCGGCCTCGCGCTGGCGGTCGCGACCTCGATCGCCTACACGGCGCAGCTGATGCTCGCCGACCGCCTCGACGCGTCGCTGCCGGCCAGCTCGCGCCTCGCCCTGTCGATGATCTTCGCCGGCGTGTTCTGGCTGCTGCTGCCCGCCGTCCGCGACGTACCGACGACGTTGCTGCAGAGCGACGTGCAGTTCGGCGAGCTGGACTTCAAGGTGCCGATGCTGCTGCTGATCGCCTACGTGGTCGTCGGCGGGACGATCGTCCCGTACGCGTTCCTGGTCGGCGGCGTGTCCCGCATCGGACCGGTCGCGGCGGGCGTGACCGGCATGATCGAGCCGATCGTGGCGATCACGCTGGGCTGGGCCCTGCTGGGGCAGAGCCTGACGCTGATCCAGGCGCTCGGGATCGCGCTGGTGCTGGCGTGCGTGCTGGCCAGCGAGCGCGCGCGGAGCCGCGCGCTCGCCGTCCACGCGTAGGGCTACTCAGAAGCAGGCCAGCAGCCGGTCGATGTCGTCGTCGTCGTTGTAGCCGTGCGGATCGATCCGGAGGCTGCCGATGATCGCGCCGATGTCGACGCCGACCCGGCGGCACCGCTCGAACTCCGCCACCGGGTCGTCGCTCTTGATGGCGATCACGCCCGCCCGCTGCGCCGGGTCGAGCGGGGTCAGGATGTCGGCGCCGCGGCCACGCTCCTGCAGGCCCTCGAGCGTACGCGTGACGAGGTGCTCTGACCGGGCGAAGATGTGCTCGATGCCGACGTCGAGCAGCAGCTCGATGCCCGCCGCGGCAGCGCCCATCGCCGGCAGCGACGGCATGCCGAGCTCGTAGCGGCGCCCGTCCGCCACGACGCCGGGGTAGCGGTCGACCGGCCAGTCACCAAGATCGGTGTCGAGCCCCAGGTACCCGACCTCGAGCACCGGCGCCTCAGCCAGCACCTCGGGCGCGACGTACAGGTAGCCGACGCCGGGCAGGCCGAGCAGCCACTTCATGCCGGTCGTGACGAGCATGTCGATGCCCTCGGCGACGACGTCGATGGGCACGACGCCGGTGGTCTGGGCCGCGTCCACCAGCAGCAGCGCGCCGTGGGCGTGGCAGACGTCGGCCAGCGCGCGCAGGTCGTGACGGCGGCCGGTGAACGGGGCGACGTGAGTGATGCAGACCGCCGTCGTCTCGTCGTCCACCTGCTCGGCGATCAGCGAGGCGGCGTCGGCGACGCCGTCGGTGTGGACGAGGCGCACCTCGCGCTGGCCGTGCGCGCGCCAGGGATAGACGCTGGACGGGTAGGTGCCGTCGTCGACGACCACGTTCGAGCCGGGCCGGGCCGACAGGATGCCGATCGCGGTGTTCGCGGCGCGACAGGTGTTGTCGGTCAGCGTCACCGAGGCGGGGACGCCGCCGATCAGCCGCGCGAACGCGGCGCGCAGCTCGTCCATGCGGCCGGTCATCATCGGCCCCGTGTAGACGAAGTTGGGGTCGTACTGCCAGGAGTCGGTCCAGTCGTCCCAGGCGGCGCGAACGGGCGTGGCCGCGGGCGTGAGCGCGCCGGCGAACAGGTAGGCCCTGGTGCGTAGAGCGGGAAACTGCGAGCGGAACTCGGCGAGATCCATGGCACCTCCGGTGCGTTCGGCGCGATACTGCCACGTCACGAAGGGAGAGGCATGCGGATCGTGAGCGGCGGAAACCGCGCGAGCACGTACGGGGGCCGGTTCACCGGATCGGTGGAGCTGGAGATGCTGGCGGAGGCGCCGGATGCGTCGCAGCCCGACATCGCGCTCGGGCACTTCAACGACGGTGCAGTCACCAACTGGCACCAGCACCCCGGCGGGCAGACGCTCTACGTCGTGGCCGGCATCGGGCGGGTCGGCAACGACGAGCACGGCTCCGTCGAGCTGCAACCGGGAACGCTGGTCGTCACGCCGGCCGACGAGCGCCACTGGCACGGCGCAGCGGCGGGGTCGGACGCGAAGATCCTGTCGTTCACGTGGGGCGCGACGTCGTGGGAGGAGCTGCCGGGCGGCTAGCCGGCCTCGCGGGCCTGTGCCTCGGCGCGGTCGCGCCAGTGGCGCAGGCCGGCGTGGCACCAGCGCTCGATCGACGCGTAGTCCCAGAACTGCGCCAGCGGCGCGGGATCGCAGTGGGCGGCGCGGTCGGCCTGGGCGGCCGCGGCGAACTGGTCCTCGGTCAGGTCGATGCGGCTCAGCCACAGATCGAGCTGCGTCTCCAGCGCCGCCATGTGGCGCGGCGGGTCGTCGATCACGCCGTAGTGCGAGATCGCGAGGCGCTCCGGCGCGAGCTCGGCGATGCGCGCGAACGTGTTCCGCCAGGCGGGCGGATCCGCGTCGGGCGGCGGACAGGCGGGCTCCGCGTAGCCCGGCGTGGGCGGCCACGCGGCGCCGGCGGCGTCGCCCGCGTAGAGGGTGCCGTCATCGGTCAGGTAGGCGATCTGGTGCCGCGCATGGCCGGGCGTCGGCACCGCGAGCGGCGCGCCCGCGACCGGCAGCCGGGTCTCGCCGGAGATCACGTGCACGCGGTCGGCCGGCACCGGCAGAATCGCGCCCCAGACCCTCTCGAAGTCGGCGCCGTAGACGCTCGCGGTCGACGCGATCAGCCGCGACGGGTCGATCAGGTGGCGCGCGCCGATCTGGTGGACCCACACCTGGAGGCGCGGGTTGCGGGCCGCCAGCGCTCCCGCCGCGCCGGCGTGATCCAGGTGGATGTGCGTCAGCAGCAGGTGGTCGAGGTCCCCGATCGTGGTGCCGTTCCGCGCCAGCTCGGCCTCCAGGGAGGGCAGGTTGGCGGCCGCGCCGCAGTCGATCAGCGTCGCGACGTCCGGCAGCAGGAAGGCGCCGACGGTCTCGTGCACGGGCTCGTCGGGGTGCACCAGGTCGATGGGGATCGGCGGCATGGCGGCAGCACGATAGCGGGCTGCCCTATCGTGTCGGCGTCACCGACCCGGAGGACCGCATGGCAACGACCGGTGAGGCAGTCGTCCGGCTGCTCGAGCAGTACGGCACCGACACCGTCTTCGGCATCCCCGGCGTGCACACGCTGGAGATCTACCGCGGCCTGGCCGCCTCGTCGATCCGCCACGTCGCGCCGCGGCACGAGCAGGGCGCCGGGTTCATGGCCGACGCGTACTCGCGCATCTCCGGCAAGCCGGGCGTCTGCGTGCTGATCACGGGCGCCGGCGTGGCGAACGCCGCGACGCCGATCGCCGGCGCGTTCCACGACTCGATCCCGATGCTCGTGATCAGCTCCGACACGCACTCCCGCGACCGCGGGGGACAGGTCGGCCCGCTGCACGACCTGCCCGACCAGCACGCGTTCATGCAGACCATCACCGCCGAGTCGATCCTCGTGACCGACCCGGCGCAGCTGCCCGACGCCTTCGCGCGGGCCTTCGAGATCTTCTCGTCGCGGCGGCCGCGGCCCGTGCACATCGGGGTGCCGATCGACGTGCTCGATCTGCCCGCGGCCGGATCGGACCGGCTCGAGGGCGGTGGCGTGCGGCCCGTCGCCGATCCGGCGGCGGTGGCGCAGGCGGCAGCCGTGCTGGCCGGTGCGACGACGCCGTTCGTGGTGCTGGGCGGCGGCGCGCTGGCTGCCGGCGACGCCGCGATCGCAGTGGCCGAGCGGATCGGCGCGCCGATCGTGACGACGCTGAACGGCAAGGGCGCGGTGCCCGACGCCCACCCGCTCTCGCTCGGCGCGCGCACGACGGCCCCGGCCGTGTGGGAGGCGCTCGGCGCAGCGGATGTCGTGCTCGCCGTCGGCACCGAGTTCTCCGAGACCGACTACTTCTACACCCCGACCCTGCAGCCGCCGGCGTTCAGCGGCACCCTGGTGCGCATCGACATCGACGCCGAGCAGCTGGGCCGCCGGCCGGGCGCCGACATCGGGTTGCACGGCGACGCGGCCGTGACCCTCGCGGCGCTGGCGGATGCGCTGGGCGAGGCCCGCGGCGATGCCGCGGCGCGGGCGCAGGCGATGCGCGAGTCGCTCGGCGCGCTCGCAGGCACCGCGCCGTACATGCCGTTCCTCGAGGCGCTCCGCGAGGTGATGCCCGCCGACGGCATCCTCGTCGCCGATTCGACGCAGCCGGCCTACGCGGCGCACAACTGGTGGCCGGCCCAGCGGCCGTGGGACTACATCTCGCCCGCCGGGTTCGGCACGCTCGGCCCGGCGCTGCCGATGGCGATCGGCGCGAAGATCGCAGCCCCCGATCGCGTGGTCGCCTGCCTGGCCGGCGACGGTGGCTTCCTGTTCACGATCCAGGAGCTCGCGACGGCGGCGGAGGAGAGCCTCGCGCTCCCGATCCTGCTGTGGCAGAACCACGGGTACGGCGAGATCCGCGAATCGATGGATCGCGTCAACGTCCCCCACGTCGGTGTCGGCTCGACGGCGCACGACTACGTGCGGCTCGCGGAGGGCTTCGGCGTGTCCGGCGTGCGCGTCGGCTCGCTGGCCGAGATGCAGGACGTGTTCCGCGCAGCGACCGTTGCGAGCGGGCCGACGCTGATCGAGGTGGGTCCGGGCCTGGCCTAGCGGCCGTCGGCCGAGAAGTGCTGGTAGTCGTGGTAGCCGGAGAAGTTGCCGCCCCAGCCCCAGCCCTGCGCCGTGAAGGCGCGCACCGTCCTGTCGCCGCGGAGGATCATCGCGCGGTGACGGCGCGATGACCGGTTGATGTACTTGCGGCTGGCGGCGTGCGATGTCGTGCCGCTGCCGGTCACGTACGGGTTCTCGATCGGGTTGACGTCGATTGCACGGCCGAACGCATGGTTCGACCAGCGCGTCGTGCCGTCGACGTAGCGGCAGTTGAAGGCCGAGGTGTTGTCGGCCTCGATCGACCGGAAGTCGCTGGCGCCGTAGTCGTCGACGAGCCGCATCCGGCGGACCCGGTAGTCGTTCGCGTAGAGCTTGCGGAAGGCGCGCACGATCGCGCCGGCAGCGTCACGGTTGACGACCAGCTCGCCCGTCTTCCGGCGATGGTCGAAGTCCCAGTAGCGGACGCGGACGTAGCGCAGGTTCGCGAGCGAGACGGGGCAGCCCTTGTGCCACGACTTGCCGTTGATGCGTTGCTCGACGCTCGACGAGATCTTGGAGATCGAGTACGAGTAGGCCGCCGAGGCCGGCGCGGTCGCGACCAGCAGGAGCAGCACGCTGAGGAGCATCAGGCGGCGCACGGGCTGCAGGGTAGCCGCGTGCGCGGCGCGATCAGTCGCCGTCGCGGCCCGCCACGAGGCCGTCGCCGAGGGACGTACGGCCGTAGCGCACCTCGTGGCCGGCTCGCCGGCGGCTCACCAGGCCGGAGGCGTGGAGCGCCTTCAGGTGCGCCGAGATCCCCGGCCCACCGATCTCGTGCCGCACTGCGAGGGCGGTCGTCGAGCGCGGCTCGTCGAGGTCGGCGAGCAGCCGCGCGCGGGTCTGGCCGAGCAGCCGCGCGAGGGCGGCCGGAGCCGCGACGCTGCCAATCCGCCACAGCACGGCGACGCCGCGGGCCGGGTAGACGAGGATCGCCGGCCCGCCCGGCTCGGCGACCAGGAGGACGGACGGCCACGAGAACGCACTCGGCTGAAGGATCAACCCCGCCCCGTCGACCGCGTGCTCCAGGCGCGCGTCGTGCTGGACGGAGATGGCGTCGCCCGTCCAGCGGACGCGCGCGTGCAGGTCGTCCACGGCGGCGCCAAAGCCGTGGGCGGCCATGATCCGCGCGCGGTGCGCGAGGTCGGCGGCGACGAGCTCGCGGATGCGGGGCCACGACGGCGCGACCAGCACGCGCCAGGCGTCGGCGATCTGCCTGCAGACCCGCTCCAGCCCGGCCAAGGGATCGGCCAGAAGCTCGTCGATGATCGCCCGCGCGGCCGGGTCGGTCTGGTCGTGGCGCGTGCGCTCGAGCTCCAGCTTCACGCGCGCGGACGGCGTGCGCGCGACCTCGGCGAGCTGTCGCTCGACGGTCGGCGAGACGACGTGCGGCGGCGGGGTCATGAAGTCGGGCACCCACCCGGCGGGCGGGTGCAGCGCCATCAGCGCCGACAGGTCGACCGACTGCAGCTCCGGCTGCACGGAGGCGAGCCACGGCGCGTGGTAGCCGCCCGTCCCCGGCTGGGTCAACAGCCGTACGGCGTTCGTGACCTCCCACAGCGGCGAGATCGCGAACCGCGCGCCGACGATGTCGGCCGGGCCGAGCAGCAGGCGGATTGCCACCGCCGGAGCCTAACATTCACTGAGGTACGAATCACTCGTGATCACCCGGCGACGCTCGTACGGTGCGTTCGTGACTGCGAGCACCGAGAAGGGACGCTACCGGGATGCGCTCGCCGTCGGCGAGTTCCGCGTCATCTTCGGCTCGTTCATCGTCTCGATGCTGGGCGACGTCGTCGCCGCCGTGGCCCTGACGGTGCTCGTGTACCGGCAGTCCGGCTCGTCGTTCCTCGCGGCGCTCACGTTCACGCTGGCGTTCATCCCGCACCTGTTCGGCGGAGCGTTGCTGTCGGGCTTCGCCGACGGCATGCCGCCGCGGCGGCTCCTGGTGACGTGCGACCTGGTCTCGGCGTGCCTGGTCGCCACGATGGCGATTCCCGGGCTGCCGATCGGCGTGCCGCTGGTGCTGCTGTTCGCGACCAACCTGCTTGCGCCGGTGTTCGGCGGCGCGCGCGCTGCGCTGCTGCCCGAGATCGTCCCCGAGCACGCCTTCGTGCCCGCCCGGTCGCTGATGCGGCTAGTGGCGCAGAGCAGCCAGCTGGCGGGCAACGCCGGCGCCGGGTTCCTGCTGTTGCTGCTCGAGCCGCGCCAGGTGCTGCTGCTCGACGCCGGCACGTTCGTCTGCTCCGCGCTCGTGCTGCGATTCGGCCTGCGGCTGCGACCGGCGCGGGTCGCGTCGCGGGTCGGTGGCGTGGCGCGCGACTCGCTGCGCGGCGCGCGGGAGGCGCTGCGGCTGCCGCGCCTGCGGGCCGTGCTGCTGTTCGGGTGGCTGGTGCCGGCGTTCTGCGTCTGGCCCGAGGCGCTCGCGGCACCCGGCGTCGCGGCGCACGGCGCCGCTCCCGGAGCCGTCGGCTGGTGGCTGATGGCGCTGCCGGCCGGCACGTTCCTCGGCGAGATCGCGGCGCTCTGGGTGCTGCCGCCGGCGTGGCGGACGCGCCTGATGCGGCCCCTGGCGGCGGCGGCGTTCGTGCCGCTGCTGGCATTCGCGTTCGGGCCCAGCCTGCCCGTGTCGATCGGCCTGATGGTGCTGTCGGGACTCGGCGCCGCCTACATGCTCGGCGCCGACACGCTCCTGCTGCGGGAGACGCCCGAGGGGTTGCGCGGCCGCGTCTTCACGATCTCGAGCGCGGGAATGATGACGACGCAGGGCCTCGGCTTCGGCCTCGCGGGCGCCGTCGCGGAGTTCATGCCGGCCGACACTGCGATCGTGATCGCGGGCCTGGCAGGGCTGGCGGTGGTGGCGTTCGTCCGGCCGGTGCGGCGTGGCGGTGCGAGGGAGCTCAGACACAGCGAAAGCCCTGCAAATGCAGGGCTTTCGGAGTGGAGCCAAGGGGGATCGAACCCCTGACCTTCTGGCTGCCAGCCAGACGCTCTCCCAGCTGAGCTATGGCCCCGGGAACCGTCCGAGTCTAGCATGGCGCCATGAAATGGCTGGCGCTGGTCCCGCTCGTCCTCGTGGTCGCGGGGTGCGGTGGAAGCGGCTCGAACGCTGCCGCGCCGTTCACTGGCGCCCCAGAGGGTACCATCGCCGCGACCGACCCGCCGGCGACCGAGGACGGCCACAAGAAGGCCGTCATGTCGGACGGCACGGAGCTCAGCTACTCGATCGTTCTCCCGGACGGCTTCGACGCGGCGAAGACCTACCCGGTGCTGCTCGCCCTCCCCCCGGGCGGCCAGGACCAGGAGGTCGTCGACAGCGTGCTCGACCGCGTCTGGACGCCCGAGGCGAAGCGACGTGGCTGGATCGTCGTCTCCCCCGTCGCGCCGGGCGCGCTGTTCTACGACCCTGCGGCGGCGAAGTACATCCCGGAGCTCGTCCTGCAGCTCGAGCGGATCTATCCGCCCGAGGGCGGCCAGGTGCACCTGGCCGGCGTGTCGAACGGTGGCCTGTCGGCGTTCCGCGCGGCGCTCGACAGTCCCGGCCTGTTTCTCGACCTGCTGACGTTTCCCGGATACCCGCCGGAGCCGTCCGACGACGTGGCGAAGCTGAAGCGCATCCCGGTGGCGATCTGGGTCGGCGAGCTCGACTCCGGCTGGCGCGCGTCGGGCGAGGCGACGGTCGCGAAGCTGAAGCAGCTCGGTAGCCCGGCCCAGATCACGATCGTGAAGGGCGAGACCCACATCCTGGAGTCGGTCGGCGGCAAGGAGTACTTCGACTTCCTGGAGCGCCAGCGTCCGAGCTAGCGCGCGTTCAGCGCGGATGAGCGGCACGTTCGTGCGCGGGGTCTGGCCCCAGAACGCCGATTTCTGGGGTCAGACCCCAGAACGTTTCTCGCCGGAAACGCACGGAACGACTCGCTTCGTGCGGGTCCGCGCGGAGATTGTGCGGAGCGTGCGCGGGGCGTCGCGAAGGTGCGGCTAGGCGGATTCGGCGACGAAGTCGATGACCGGGACCTGGCCCCAGAGACCGTCCAGCCGGTAGTAGCCGCGCGTGTCGGGCGTGAACAGGTGCACGACCGCATCGATGTAGTCGAGCAGGATCCAGTCGCCCTCCCGCTGACCCTCGACGCGGGTCGGCATGGTGCGGTCCTCGTCCTTCAGCCGCTTGCGGAGCTCGGCGGCCAGCGACTGCGTGTGGCGGGAGTTCCGCCCGCTCGCAATCACGAACCAGTCCGTGTACGAGACCACCCCGCGCATGTCGAGGATGACGATGTCCTCGGCGAGCTTGTCGCTCAACGTCTGGGCGATTCGCTGCACAAGGTCGCTGGTCTCGGTCAGATCTCCATCTCCGGTCTCGAAAACTGCACTCACGTCAGGCTACCACGGCGGTTCAGCGGTACAGCCGCTCTGCATCGATGATGGCCACGACGGGATCGGGCACCAGGTGTCGGATCGGCTCGCCCGCCCCGACCCGGCGCCGGATCTCGGACGACGAGATGCCGATCTCGGGCATCCGCACGACATCGGCGTTGCCGCCAAGTGGCGTTCCCGGCCGCGGAGCCACCGCGATTCGCGCCGCCGCGCGCACGCGATCGGGCGCGTGCCAGCGGTCAAGCGCGGCCAGCTGGTCGGCGCCGAGCAGCAGGACGAGGTCGCCGTAGCCCTTCCCGGCCAGCTCCTCGAGGGTGTCCGCCGTGTAGGACGGCCCGGCGCGGTCGATCTCGATCCGGCAGATCTCGAGCACCGGATCACACGTCACGAACGCCTCCGCGAGCCGCAATCGCACGGCCGGCGTCTCCGGCGGGGCCTCCCGGTGCGACGGGATGCCCGTGGGGACGATCAGCACCCTGTCGAGCCCGAGTTGCCACGCGGCCTCGCTGGCGAGCAGCAGGTGGCCCAGATGCGGAGGGTTGCAGAGCGAGCCGAGGACGCCGGTCGTCACTGCCGTTTCGCCCCGCGGTCGTGCACGATCGTCAGGGCAACGCCGCCGATCCGGATCTCGTCGCCGTCGCGAACGCCGGCGCGCCGCAGGGCACCCATGACGCCGCGCTCCTCGAGCTCGGCCTCCAGCACCTCCGCGTCGTGCGCGTCGTCGGCGTCGATGCCCTCCGCAAGCTCGTCGAGGCCCGTCACGCGGAACCCGCCCTCCTCCCGCAGCAGCCGGTACCGCACGCCGCCACCCGAGCCCGGGCGGTACACGAGGTAGTCGGCCAGGCCGTCGCCGGGGACGCCGATCGCCTCGCGCTCCGGCGCGTGACGGTGCAGCGCGG
This sequence comes from Gaiellales bacterium, assembly GCA_038321545.1. Classification (GTDB taxonomy): domain Bacteria; phylum Actinomycetota; class Thermoleophilia; order Gaiellales; family F1-60-MAGs149; genus VFJZ01. The sequence goes on along the minus strand of JBBQFB010000057.1, from coordinate 5,960 downwards.
CGACCAGGTCGGCAACGCCCTCACCGGTGGCGCAGGAGACCGGCACCACCAGTGGCCGGCCGTCCTCGCCGCGCATCACGCCGGCATCGGCCTCGAGCTCGCCGGACGCGATGCGGTCGGCGAACTCTTCGGCGAACGCTGCGCGGTCCTCCGGCGGCAGCAGGTCGATCTTGTTCACGACCACGATCCGCGGCCGCTCGGCGAGGCCGTGTCCGTGCGCATCGAGCTCGCCGTAGATGACCTGGAAGCCGTCGCGCGCCTCGTCCATGTCCAGCTCGACTGAGACGACGTGCAGCAGCAGCCGTGCGCGCTCCAGGTGTGCGAGAAACTCGTGCCCGAGGCCGATGCCCTCCGACGCGCCCTCCAGCAGCCCCGGGACGTCAACCACCGTCAGCTGGCGGCCGTCGACCGACTCGACCGTGCCGAGCACCGGGTCGATGGTCGTGAACGGGTAGTCGGCGACCTTCGGCGTCGCGTTCGAGACGCGCCGCAGGAGGCTCGACTTGCCGACGTTCGGGAACCCGAGCAGCGCAGCGTCGGCCATCAGCTTGAGGTGCAGCTCGAGCGTTCGCGACTCACCGTCCTCACCGATGCCCGCGAGCCGCGGCGCCTGGCGGGTGGCGGTCGCGAAGCGCGTGTTTCCGGCTCCCCCGCGTCCGCCGCGGGCGATCACGACCCGCGCTCCCGGATGCGCGAGATCGCACACGAGCGTGCCGTCCTCCGTGAACACCTGCGTGCCGACCGGCACCGGCACGTCGAGCGCCGGACCGTGGCTGCCGCTCTTGTTCGAGCCCTCGCCGGCCTTGCCGGCCGTGGCGCGGACGTGCGGGTTGTACCGCAGCGACGTCAGGTCGCGCAGGTCGGCTTCTGCGTACAGCACGACGTCGCCGCCGCCGCCGCCGTCACCGCCGGCCGGCCCGCCGCGCGGAACGAACTTCTCGCGCCGGAACGCGATCGACCCGTCACCGCCACGCCCGGCTTCGACGTGGATCGTGGCGCGGTCAGAGAACAAGCGTCAGTCAGTCTGCAGCCACGGCCTCGGCCGGCTCGACCCAGACGATGCGCTTGCCGCGCCGCTGGCCGAACTGGACGATCCCCGTGACCTTTGCGAACAGCGTGTCGTCGCCGCCCAGCGCAGTGCCCACACCCGGGTGGAACTTCGTGCCGCGCTGGCGGACGATGATGCCGCCGGCGTTGATGGTCTGACCGGCGAACACCTTCACGCCGAGCCGCTTCGACTGGGAGTCGCGGCCGTTCTTCGAGGAGCCGAGGCCCTTCTTATGTGCCATCTGGTCTTCCTCCCCCGCCTCAGACCGCGATCTTTGCGATCTCGATGACGGACTGGTAGCTGCGATGACCGCGCCGCTTCGACCAGTGGGACTTTGGCTCGTAGCGCAGGACGCGGATCTTCTTGCCCTTCTGATGCGACCTCACCGTCGCGGACACCGTGACCTTGGCGAGCTCCTTGGCCCCGACGAGGACCTTGTCACCGTCACCGGCCATCAGGACCGTGGGCTCGAACGACGCACCCTCATCGAGATGAAGGCGGTCGACGACGAGATACTCGCCGGGCGTGACCCGGTACTGCTTGCCCCCGAGGGCGATGACGGCGTACATGGCGATCGAAGTCTTCCTAGGTCTCGTGTCGAGAGGCGATGGGCACGCAGCAATACAGGCACCGTGCCGGCGTCGCAGGGCGGAGACTAGCAGGGTTCGCTCGACACGAGTGCAACGATGGAGCGAGCTTCTGCCCGGCACCCACCGATGACCTTCGGCACTCTCGCACTCCTGATCGCGGCCGGCCTCGCCGGCCCTGTCCTGTCGCTCCCGGTGCCCACCATGGTGCCCGTCGTGGCCGGGGAGATCGCCGCCGGCGTCGTGCTCGGGATCTCCGGCTTCGACGTCATCGACGCGTCCGAGCCGACCACTGCCTTCCTGGGCAGGGTCGGTTTCGCGCTGCTGATGTTCGTCGCCGGCACCCACGTGCCGGTCCGCGACGCCCGGCTCCGGCCCGCGCTGCGCCGCGCGCTGGCGGCGACGGCGCTCACGGCAGCAGCGGCGGTGGGGGGTGCTGCGGCCCTCTCCGCCCCGCTCGGGATCCCGGTCGCCGTGCTCGCGCTCCCGCTGGCGGCGTCGAGCGCCGCGATCGTGCTGCCGCTGCTGCGGGAGCGCCGTGCGGTCGGTGACGCCGCCCTGTTCGCGCTGGCCTGGGTGACGGTCGCCGACGTGGCGACCATCGTCGCGCTGCCACTGGCGCTCGGCGACCACGTGCTGAAGATCGCGCTCGGGTCGATCGCGGTGGCCGCGCTCGCGGCCTGTCTGTTGTTCGGCGCCCGGGCGCTGTCGGGTCACGAGGCGGCGCGGCACGTGCGGCGGCTGTCGCGCCGGTTCGAGTGGGCGCTCGACCTGCGCCTGTCGCTGCTCGTGATCGTGGTCCTGGCCTACGTGGCCGACCGCGTCGACACGTCGACCCTGGTCGCCGGCTTCGCGTCGGGACTGGTCGTCAGCGCGATCGGGCAGCCACGACGGCTGGCACGTCAGGTGCGCGGGCTCGCACAGGGCTTCTTCATCCCGCTGTTCTTCGTCACGCTCGGTGCCCGACTGGACGTCCGCGGGCTCGATCTCGCCGTGGCCGCGACGCTGGTCGTCGCCGCAACGGGGATCCACCTGCTGGTCGCGCTGGTCGTACGGCAGCCGGTCGCGGCGGGGCTCGCAGCCACGGCGGTGCTCGGCGTGCCGACCGCGGTGGTCGAGCTGGGGCTCGCGAACGGACAGATCGACGCCGGCCAGGGCGCTGCGATCGTCGTCGCCGCCCTCGTCTCGATTGGCTTCGCGGCTGCCGGCGTGCGCCTGCTGCCGACCGCCGCCGAGACGCCTGCGCCGGCTACCGGTACACGTGCCCCGGAGCCGTGAGGATCGTCGTCTCGTGGTCGGGGTCGTGGGTGAAGATCAGCCGCGCGTCGTTGCGCTCGGCCACCTCCTCCAGCAGGTCCCAGCTCTCGACCATCGCGTCGGCGCTCCACACGATGCCCGGGAGGGCGCGGTTCTCCATGTTGTACGCCGTGTAGGCCGCATCGGCGCACAGCACGAGCGGATCGGAGTCGAGGCCCACGAACAGCGACTGGTGCCCCGGCGTGTGGCCCGGCGTCGGGTACGCCACGAGCCGTCCATCGCCGAAGATGTCGTGCGTGCCGCGCAGCTGCCGCCACTTCGCCGGATGCTCGAAGTCGGCCGGCACGTAGACGGAGCGCTGGTAGACGCCCGGCCAGTGCGCGAACCGAAGCTCGGTCTCCTGGACGAGGAACCTCGCGCGCGGGAAGAACTCGATGCCGCCGCAGTGGTCGTAGTGCAGGTGCGACAGCACCACGATGTCGATGTCGTCGGGCTTCACGCCCACCGCTGCCATCTGCGGGATGATGTCGTCGGCCTCCGTGAGGCGCACGTCGAAGTCGTCGGCCGCGGCGCCGAGGCGGGCGCGCGGGTCGTGCGCCATGTCGGGATGGGCGCCCAGGTCGAACAGCACGAGGCCCTTGTCGTGCTCGATCAGGAACACGTGGAACGGCACGGTGAACGTCTCGCCGACCTTCGGATGGAACGGGTCGATCAACGACCACGGCGCGATCTCGCCACCGACGTGGAACGCGTGCAGCTTCACTCGTGGCCTCCGGGCTGGTAGTGGCCGGGTTCCATCCCGGTCGTGATGGCGACCCGGTTCCAAGCGTTGATCGCGGTGATCACCCAGATCAGGCCGACCAGCTCCTCCTCGGAGAACCGGTCGGCAGCCTCGGCGAAGACGTCGTGAGGCACGCCGTGGCCGTCGGGCAGCCGGGTCATCGACTCGGTCAGCGCGAGCGCCGCCCGCTCGCGGTCGGAGTACCAGTCGCACTCGCGCCACGCAGGCAGCAGGTGCAGCCGGTGCTCCTCCTCGCCGGCCGCCCGGGCGTCCTTCGTGTGCATGTCGAGGCAGAACGCACAGCCGTTGATCTGCGACGCACGCGTCTTCACGAGCTCGACCAGCAGCGGCTCCAGGCCGAAGCCGTGCGACTCGCCCGACAGCCGGGCCATGGTGGCGTACGTACGCGGCGCGATACCGCTGATATCCAGACGCTGTCCCATCGCAGTCCTCAGTCGTCGTCGGCGCTGATCAGGCGCTTGATGATGCCACGCCTGCGCTTCGGCTTGACCTCGGGGTCGGGTGCCGCGGCGATCGGGGCCGGCTCGGGCTCCGCAGCGGCCGCTTCGGCTGCGGCGGCGATCTCGGCCTTCGTCCGGCGGGCGCGCCGGGGCGCGGCTGCCGCGATCGGCTCATCCTCCGCGGGCGGTGCGACGTCGGCGGCCGGCGCCTCGGCGGCAGCGGCGATCTCGGCCTTCGTCCGGCGCCGGCGCGGCTTCGGAGCCGCGCCGTTCTCGGCCGGCTCCGCTGCAGACGGCTCGGCCACGGCGGGCGCGGGCGCCTCCTCCGGAACCGCGTACTCGGAGTCGTCGGCGGCACCGTCGCCGTTGGTCTCGCTGCCACCCTGATCGCCCACGGCGGCCCCGGGCTTGCGGTGGCGCTTGCCGCCACGCCGTCCGCGACGACGCTTCTTCGGGCCGGTCGGTGCGCCGTCAGCGGCTGCTGCCGGGTCGTCGATGCCGTCGTCGTCATCGGCGGCGCCGGCCTCCGCAACTGCGTCCAGATCGATATCGAGGTCCTCGATGTCGACGTCGACGGTCCCGTCCGCGACTCCGTTGTCGGCCGCCGCGATGCCGGAGCCGCTGCCGCGCCGCCGGCGGCGCCGGTTGCGCGAGCTGCGCGTCTCGGCGTCGCCCTCGGCCGCGTCATCGGTCGTGGCCGTTGCTGCGACGCGCGGCTTGTTGCGGTCGCCACCGGCGCCCGCCCCGCCCTCGCCGCCGCCGGTGCCGGTCTTCTTGGCGCCGGCCGCCGGGGGACGACGCTGCCGGCGGCGGCTCCGGTCCTCCAGGTCGACGCGCTCGCCGAGGCGGCGCTCGGGCTCGTGGATGTCGGTGCGCCGGTCGATCAGCGCGAGCATCTCCTGCTCGGTCACCGGCGTCGCGGACAACAGCGTGGCGATCGCCACGCCGCGGTCGGCATGCGCGATGCGCACGGTGTGACGCTCGCCCAGGTACGGGCCGGATCCGGCCACGACGATGCGGTACCCACCGTCGAGGAACGCGACCGCGTCTGCCGCCTGGAACATGTGCGGCTCGGCGATCTCGATCTCGATCTCCTGGCCGATCGCCACCGGAATCGACTCGGCGAGGATCTCGGCCGCGGCGCCCTCGCGGGTCACGCTGCAGCGCTCGATCGGAACGCCGTCGACGCCGACCAGCGAGAAGTGCTTGGCGGTGGTGCGCTCCAGCTCGGCCAGGCGGGAACCACCGGGACCGACCATCAACGCGGCGATCTCGGGGTCGAGCTCGACCAGGAACGCCTCCTGGCTCGACAGCGACGCGTGCCGGCGCAGCGTGCGCAGGTTCTCGATCGCGATCGTCTCCCTGGAGAGCACGCGACCCTCGCCGCTGCACGTCGGGCAGGCCGCGGTCATGATCTCGCGGACGCCGTCGGTGACGTTCTGACGGGTCATCTCGACCAGGCCGAGCGGCGAGATCGACGTCAGGTACACCTTGGAGCGGTCCTTCTTCAGCTCCTCCTGCAGGCACCCGATCACGGCGTCGCGGTTCTTCTGCGGCGACATGTCGATGAAGTCGATCACGATCATGCCGCCGATGTCGCGCAGCCGCAGCTGCCGCACCACCTCGCGGGCCGCCTCGAGGTTGTTGGCGAGGATGGTGTCCTCGAGCCGCGACTTGCCGACGAACCGGCCCGTGTTGACGTCGATGATCGTGAACGCCTCGGCGTAGTCGAACAGCAGGTAGCCGCCCGACGGCAGGTCGACGCGCCGGTGCATGGTCGAGCGGATCGCGTCCTCGACCTGGTAGCGGCGCAGCAGCGGCGTCTG
>JBBQFB010000056.1:0-19518 GCA_038321545.1 Gaiellales bacterium | reverse complement strand
CGCTGCGTCGAGATCGAGATCGGCACGTCGACCTTGCCGCGGATCGCCTTCACGACGTCCTCGATGAACAGGTCGAACGCCGGCAGGCCGTCCTTCTTGCGGGCGTGGACGTGCACGATGCCGGCGCCGGCATCGACGGCGCGCTTCGCCTCGATGGCGAGATCCTCGGCGGTCAGCGGCACCTTCGGGCACTCGAGGCGCGAGCGAGTGCCGTTCAGGGCAGCGACGATCAGCATCGAGTCGCTCACCGCGCACCTCCTTCGACGATCGAGTCGAGATCGGCCAGCTGGCCGGTGATCCAGGCCCGCACGTCGTGCTCGCGCACCTGGGCACGGATGCCCGCGGCGCGCCGCTCGCGCTCGTCGTCGGGCATCGTGAGCGCCTCCTCGATGGCGTCGGCCGTCCCCTCGAGGTCGAACGGGTTGACCGACAGCGCGAACGCGCCGAGCTCCTCGTGAGCCCCGGCGTTCTCGGACAGGACCAGGACGCCAGCGCGTTCGTTCACGAGAGGGGCTTCCTTCGCAATCAGGTTCATTCCGTCGACGATGGCGTTGACGAGGAGGACGTCGTACTGCTTGTACGCGGCGATCGCCTGGGCGAAGTTATCCGAGACCCGGAGGTCGATGGGTGTCCAACCCGGGTCGGAGAACTGGTCGTTCACCTCACGCGCGGCACGGTGGATCGCTCCAACGTACTCCGCATAATCCGGTATCTCCTGCCTGGACGGGTCCAGTAGTGCGAGCATCTGGACGCGGCCGTGCCACTCGGGGTGGCGGGCCAGGAACCGGGCGAACGCGTGAAAGCCGCGCACCACGTTCTTGGACGGGTCGGTGCGGTCGACGCGGAGCACCAGCCGTTCGGGCCGGTCGGCGACCAGCCGGGCCTCGGCCTCCGTCACGGCGTCCTCGCGAGCGAGCGCCCGGAACTCCTCGGGATCGACCGAGATCGGGTAGGCCCGCACGTGGGTGACGGCCTCGCGCAGCGTCACCCGTGGCCGCACGTGGTCGACGAACGCCTCGCCGACGTACTCCTCGGCCGTGGCCAGAAACGCCCGCACCGACCGGTTGGTGTGGAAGCCGATCACGTCGGCGCCGAGCAGGCCCTCGAGCAATCCGATCCGCATGTCGGCCGTCAGCACGCGCCACGCGTCGGGGCCTGGCCACGGGATGTGCGTGAAGTGCGACAGCGGCGCCCGCACGCCGGCGGCGCGGAGCATGCGCGGCACGAGGTACAGCTGGTAGTCGTGGACGAGCACCGCGTCGGCCTCGCCGCACTCGTCGGCGATGGCCTCCGAGAACGCCTCGTTCACCCGCCGGTACGACTCCCACGCGGCCCGCGTCGCGGCGCTCATCTCGGGCGCGTACGGCCGGTTCCAGAGACCGTGCTGGATGAACCACAGCAGCGGGTTCGCAAACACGTTGTAGTACCGGTCGTAGTCGGCGCGCTCGAGGCGGACGAGCCGCAGCCGGAACGGGTTGCCGCTCCGGTCGGTCTCCTCGAAGCTGCCCTCCTGCTCGGACGCGACGACGTCGTCCTCGGTCGAGATGGCGGCTGCGACCCACGTCACGTCCTGGCTCGCGACCAGCCCCGACAGGGCCGTCACGAGCCCTCCTCCGCCTCGCCGGGCCGTGCGCTGGCCGTCGTTCCGGCCGTAGACGATCGGCCCGCGGTTCGAGGCGATCACCAGTCGTCGGCGCGCGGCGCGCATGGCGGCGGAGCGTACAGGAGCGAACCTACCCCGGGAGCCGCGCCGGGCGATGGCCCAGCTTGACCTGCACGGTGCGACGCTGGCCGTCGCGGTAGATCTCCACCGGCACCGTCGAGCCCGGCTCGGCCAGTGCCACCATCGCACCCAGCTCGGCCGGCGCGCGCACCTGCTCGCCGTCGAACGAGACCAGGATGTCGCCCGCCGGGTGCACCGTGCCGCCGTCCTGGAAGTCAGCGGTCTTGGAGCCGGCCGTCAGGCCGGCTGCGGCGGCGGGACCGCTCGGCGTGACGCTGTTCACCAGCAGGCCCTCGGTGACGGGGAGCTTGAAGGTGCGTGCCAGCTCGCGGCTGAGCGGCCGCGTGGCGACGCCGAGCCAGGCGTAGCTGACGCGGCCCTGGGCGACGAGCTCCTTGTACGACCGGGCGGCCGCCTCGGACGGGATCGCGAAGCCGATGCCGGTCCAGGCGTCGTTGTTGCCGTCGGTGAGGATCTGCGCGGCCACCCCGACCACCCGGCCGTCCCGGCCGAGCACCGGGCCGCCCGAGTTGCCGTGGTTGATCGCGGCATCCGTCTGGATCGCGCCGGGCGTCGTGAAGTCGGTTGCGGGGGCGTCGATCTCGCGGTTCACCGCGGCGACGACCCCGACCGACAACGACTGCTCCTGCTCCTCGCCGAACGGCGACCCGATCACCGCCAGCGGGTCGCCGACCTTCAGGTCCCGGGCGCGGCCGAACTGCAGCACCGTCAGCGGCTCGCGGGTGGGATCGACCTTCAGCACCGCCACGTCGTCGAACAGATCGAACCCGACCAGCTTGGCCGGCAGGGTGTTGCCGTCCTGGAAGTGCACGAAGAAGTCGTGTCCAGCCTTGACCTTGGTGCTCGAGTCGGCGCCGTGGTCCGGCGAGTCGGTGACGACGTGCGCGTTCGTGACCACGTGGCCCTCGGCGGAGACCACGAAGCCCGAGCCATCGACGGCATCGCCACCGACCACGGCGCTGATCGTGACCACGCCCGGTGCGGCGGCGTGATAGATGGCAGGGGCGTCGAACGACCCGCTGGTGACCCGCGCGACGGCCGCCGTGACCGCCGGCGCGGCGGCCTCCGAGCCCGAGCCGCCGGACACCGTGACCGTGGTCGTGCGACCGTCAGTGGCGCCCGCCAAGACGGCCACGCCGCCGCCCGCGAGACCCGCCCCGAAGGCGATCGCGAGGGGCACGATCCAACCGCGGCTCATGCACCCAGCATAGTCGGCGCCAGGTGCAGGGCACCCGGGAGCGTCAGGCGGAACGCCTTGCCGCGACGTCCGTCGCCCTGCTCGAGCACGAGCTGCCCGCCCATGCGCTGCGCGAGCTCGTTGGCGATCGCGAGGCCGAGCCCCGAGCCCTCACCGCCGCCGGGACCGCGGTAGAAGCGGTCGAACAGCCGCTCGGCGGACGACGGGTCGATGGGTGGCCCGTCGTCCGCGACGACGAGCTCGACCGAACCATCGGCCTCCGTCACCGTCAGCGTCACCTCGACTCCCGGCGGGTTGTGCCGGAGCGCGTTGTCGACCAGCGCCCGCGCGACCTGCGCCACCCGGGCCTCGTCGGCGATCGCGAACGCCGAGCTGCTGCCGGCGGCGGCCACGCTGCTGCCGAGCTGCTCCGCGGTGGCCGCGAAGTCCTGTGCCGTCTGCGAGGCGACGCCGGCGACGTCCACCTCGTCCTTCGCCACCTGGACGCCGCCGGCATCGAGGCGCGACAGGTCGAGCAGGTCGGTCGCGAGACGCGTCAGCCGCGAGACCTGGCCGTGCATCGTCGCGACGAACTCGCGGCGCGCGGCGGGATCCTCCTCGTCCTCGAGCAGCTCGAGGAAGCCACCGAGTGCGAACAGCGGCGTGCGCAGCTCGTGCGAGGCGTTGGCGATGAACTCGCGCCGGGAGCGGTCGGTACGTTCCAGCCGCCGGCGCATGTCGTCGAAGGCGCGGGCCAGCTCGTGGATCTCGTCACGCCCGTCGTCGGTCACCGGCGTCGTCAGGTTGCCGGCCGCGATCCGGCGCGTCGCGCGCTCCAGCCGGCGGATCCGGGCGGCCAGGGCGATCGCGGCCAGCAGCCCGACCAGCCAGCTGGCCGGGAGGGCGATCAGCACCGCGATCACGACGTCGCGCCGGACCGTGTCGACGGTCCGGGCCACGTCGTTCAGCGGCGAGATGAACAGGACGACGTACTGGCTGTTCGCGCCCGTCCGCGGGCCGATCGGGATCGCGGTCTCCGCGGCGAAGCGCCGGTTCGTGCGGACCGCCCGCGACAGTGTCCCCTTCGTGCGGGCCTCGCTCGCCAGCGGATCGGTCGTGACGTTCGCGACGTTGCCGGCCACCTGGAGGAAGTCGCCGCGGTCGTTGAGGGTGCGCAGGACCGAGGCCCGGTTCCCCGTCAGCTGCTCGTAGAACTGAACGGCGTCGACGGGCTCGTTGTTGAGGAAGAGCGGGAGATTCGCCTTTGCGCTCCGATCGATCTCCGCCACCCGCGCGCGCACCAGGTTGTCGCGCAGCGACGGGACGACCAGCAGCGCGGTGATGCCGAGCGCCAGCGCGGCGACCAGCAGCACCAGGACCGACAGCCAGATCGCGAGCCGCCGGAACGGGAAGATGATGGCGGCGACCGACGGCATCAGTCCGCGAAGCGGTAGCCGACGCCGCGCACGGTCTGGATGTACCGCGGCTCGCTCGGCGTCGGTTCGAGCTTCTCACGCAGGTGGCGCACGTGCACGTCGACGGTTCGCGGTTCGCGGAAGTCGGACGAGCCCCACACGCCGTCCAGTAGCTGCGACCGCGAGAACACCCGGCCGGGGCTGGTCATCAGCATCTGCAGCAGCTCGAACTCCACGTAGGTGAGGTCGACCGTCGACGCGGCGACGGTGACGACGCGGCGCGCCGGATCGAGCAGCACGTCGCCCACCTCCAACCGCTCGCCGTCGCCCTCGGCGGTGGCCGGCGCCCGCTGCGAGCGCCGCAGGACGGCGCGGACACGGCTGCGCAGCTCGCGCATGCCGAACGGCTTCGTGATGTAGTCGTCGGCGCCGAGCTCGAGACCGACGACCTTGTCCACCTCCTCGTCGAGCGCCGACAGCATGATGATCGGCACCGCCGAGGTGGCCCGGATGCGCCGGCACACCTCGCGGCCCGAGAGGTCGGGCAGCATCACGTCGAGCAGGATCACGTCAGGCTGCTCGCGCTCGAACGCGATCAGGCCCTCCGCGGCGTCGCGGGCGCCCACGATGCGATAGCCATCGCGTTCGAGGGCCGCGTTCAGGAGCTTCTGGATGGAGTCCTCGTCGTCGATCACGAGCACCACGGGCTGGTCGGCCACGTTTTGAATGCTACCGTCCGCCGGTCGAGTGGACAGAGCCCCCCGCGATCGATCCGCGAGAAGGCGTCAGCCGCGCCGCCGCCGGGCGGGACGCGCAACGCTCGTCTCCGAACGGCTGTACCTGGTGGGACTCGTCGTTCCAGCGGTCGCGCTGCTGATCGCTCTGGTCGGCCTGCACGCTCCCGCCGGGATCGATCTGGCGCCCGACGCGCCACCGACGTTCAACGCCGACCGGGCGCTCGAGCTGGCCGGGCAGATCGCCGACGTGCCCGACCGGACGGCCGGCTCGGAGACCGCGCCACTGGCCACCGCAATCGTTAGGCAGGCGTTCACCGACGTGGGCGCGCAACCGCAGAGCGACACGTTCACGGCGGCCGGCCGCGACGGCCGGCCGGCGCGGATGACCAACGTCGTGACCGTCTTGAAGGGAGAGTCGAACGAGGCCATCGTCGTGCTGGCGCATCGCGACAACGTGCCGCCCGGCGCCGACGCCGCCAACAGCGCGCTCGGCACCGCGGTGGTGGTCGAGCTGGCCGCGGCGTTCGCCGACCAGCGCAACGCGCGCACGCTCGTGCTCGCCTCGGTCGACGGCGGCGGCGCCGGAGACGCCGGCGCCCGGCGCCTCGTGACGCGGCTGCCGAGAAGCCTGAACCCGGTCGCCGTGATCGCGATCCAGGGCATCGCTCCGGCCGGATCGATTCCCGTCGCCGACCGCAGCGATGGCCGCAACCGCGCGCCGGCCGGATTCGCCGAGGGCGTCGCCGACGTGCTCGCGGCGGCCGGCGGGGGGACGATCGAGCGACCGCGGTTCCTCCACGAGCTGGCCAACCTGTTCGCCCCGCCCCGCGTGCCGGGCGGCCAGGCGCCGTTCATCGGGCGCGGCATCCCGTCGATCACGATCGGCGACGACCCGCGCGAGTCGAACGACTCGGCGCCCGACGCCGACCGCTTCTCGCACACCTCGCAGGCCATCAACGACCTCGTGCTCGCACTCGACGCGGGCGCGGCCCCCGCCGGCCCGGGCGGAAGCTACGTGCGCGCCGGACGGCGGGTGCTGTCCGGCTGGGTGATCGCCCTGCTGGCGGTCGCGCTGCTGGTGCCGCCCGTCCTCGTCGCGATCGACCTGACCGGACGGGCGCTCCGCGAGCGGCTGCCGCTGCGCGACGAGCTGATCCGCGTCGCGCGGCTCGCGACGCCGCTGGCCGGTGCGGCGCTCGGTGCGCTGGTCGCCGGGCTGATCGGCGCCGCCCCCTCCAGCGCGTCGGCGTACCCGTTCCCGGGAGCGGGCAGCGGCGTCGGCATCACCGCGGTCCTGCTCGTCGTCGCCGGCGCCGCCATCGGCGTCGGCGCGAACCGCCTGCTGCCGCCGCTGCCGCAGACGTCCGCGCTCGATCCCGCCGTCCGGGTCGCCGTCGCGGTGACGGCGGCGCTGGCGTGCGGCTGTGCGGGCGCGGCGCTCGCGATCGCCGCGCTGCCGGTGGCCGGCATCCTGCTCGTGCCCGCCCTGCACGTATGGGCCCTGCTCGAGCGCGTCACCCGCGGCGGGGCGATCGTGCGCGTGCTCGCGATCCTGCTGCCGCTGGTGATTCCGGCGATCGTGATCGCCCGCGGCGCGGGCCTCGACGCCGGTGAGGCGGTCCGGCTGATCAGCGACGGCCGGATGCCCATCGGAGCGGCCATCGGAGCGGCGCTGACCCTTGCATCTGCGGGAGTTCTGGCTGCAAGGTTCATCGTCTCGCAACGCGGCGTCGCGTAAGGTGAGGGGTATGCGCACGTTCCGTCGACGCCTCGGATCGACCCTCATGTTCGTGGGCGTCCTGCTGATCGCCTATGCCGGGGCCGTCGTGTTCTGGCGTGATCCCGTGACCGACCTGTACGCGATCTACAGCCAGCGGAACCTCGGTTCCGAGCTGAAGACCGAGGAGCAGCAGTACATCACGCTGGCGAAGCAGGAGCAGGTGGTCGTGGCTGCCGCCGTCGAGACGCCGGCGGTTCCCGACGCGCCCGTCGTGAGCGACTCCGCGAAGGAGTCCGAGAAGGCCGTCCAGACCGTCTACCGGCTCCAGAAGCTGTTCGCCAAGCAGTACAACAAGAAGCTCGGCACGCCGATCGGCCGCCTCAGCATCCCCGGCATGGGCCTGTCGACGATCCTCGTCGAGGGCACCGATCGCTGGAGCTCGCTGACGAAAGGCCCCGGCCGCTACGGGAACACGTCGTTTCCCGGCAGCGGTACGACGGTGGGTATCGCCGGGCACCGGACCACGTTCTCCGCGCCGTTCCGTCACATCGACAGCATCAAGAAGGGCGACAAGATCACGCTCAAGATGCCGTACGGCACCTTCGTGTATCGCGTCCGCGCCCACAAGATCGTCAAGAACAACGACTGGTCGATCATCAAGGACGTCGGGCACGAGCAGCTCGTGCTGTCGGCCTGCCACCCGCTCTACTCGGCCTCGCATCGCTGGGTCGTGTTCGCCGATCTGATGACGATCACGCTGCCCGGCTCCACGACGGCCACACCGATCTAGGAGCGGCGTCCCCGCTCAGAGCGCAACGAACGTCGCCTCATCGCCGGCATCGAGATCGCCCTTGCCTGCGTCGATCAGCACCAGGCCGCTGGCGCCCGCCGCGCGCGCGATCTGGTGGGAGACGTCGGCGAGCGGGTAGATCCGGCCGTCCTCGACGCGGGCCGGCAGGGCCCGCGTCCGCCGGGCAAGGCGTCGCACGGCCGAGGCCAGCGGCAGCGTCGTGGCTGGCGGCGGCGTCCGGCCGAGCAGCACGTCGACGAGCGGGCGGATCAGCAGGTGGAGGCCGACCAGCGCCGACAGCGGGTTGCCGGGCAAGCCGAGCACGATCGCGCCCGACGGCGCACGACCGGCCCAGACGGGCTTGCCGGGCTGGATCGCGACGCGCCAGAAGAGCTCCTCGACGCCGAGGGCCATCAGTGCCGGTTTGACGTGGTCGCGAGGGCCGACGGACACGCCACCGCTCGAGACCACGAGGTCGGCGGTGAGCGCCGCGGAGAACAACCGTTCGGTCTCCTCGAGCGTGTCCGGCACGCGTCCGCCGTGCTCGACGTCGCAGCCGAACGAGGCCAGCGTCCCGCCGAGCAGCAGCGAGTTGGAGTCGTGCACCTGTCCGCGCCGCAGCGGCGATCCGGGCGCGACCAGCTCGTCACCGGTGGTCAGCACGATGGCGCGCGGCCGCCGGACGCAGGCCACCTCGCCGAGGCCGGCCGCCGCGAGCGAGGAGACGGCGATCGGCGACAGCAGCGTGCCGCCTTGGACGACGATGGCGCCGCGCGCGATGTCGGCGGCCCGGCGGCGGACACCGGCGCCCGTCCGCACGGGCGAGGCGGGACGCACACGGGCGCCGTCGCTGGTCGCGTCCTCCACGGCCACGACGGCATCCGCACCCACCGGCAGCACGCCGCCCGTGGCGATCGCCGCGGCCGCATCCAGCGGCAGCTCGGCCGGGTCGTCTCCGGCCGAGACGGCGAACGCGATCGGCAGCTGGCGGTCGCTGTCGGACGCCCGCAGCGCGAAACCGTCGAGCGCGGAGTTGTCCCAGCCCGGCAGGTCGACGAGGGCATGATGAGGCCCGGCCAGCACGCGCCCGACCGCGCCCGCGACCGCGAGGTTCTCGGCCGCCAGCCGGGCACCGGCCGCGCACAGGCGAGCGCGCGCTTGGTCCAGCCCGAGTAGTGTCTGAGTGGTGTCGAGATCCATGCCGGTCAGAAGGATCATGCTATATAGCGGGGAAGGTCCTCGTCGTGAGCGGTCAGCCTGACGTACTAGCGGGTCGTTACCGGATCGCGACGCCGCTTCCCCCGATCGGTGGAGTCCCCCGCGACCTCGCGGTGGACACGGTCACTGACGCCCAGGTGGAGGTCGCGCGGTTCGCCCGCGCAGGCAGCGTCCCGAGCGCCTTCGGCGAGCTGGCCGCGCGCTATCAGGCGATCCGGCATCCGTGCCTCTCGCCGGTGCTGGCCTGGACGGAGCCCGGCGCCGACCCCGAGCTCGACGCGATCATCGTCGAGCAGCACATCGAGGGCGCCCGCCTCGGCGCCGGCGTCAGCCTGCCCCGTCGCCAGGCGCTGCTGGTCGGCGCCGACATCGCAGACGCGATCGCGGCGCTCCACGCCGCGCGCCTGATGCATGGGGCGATCGGCAGCGAGGCCGTGGTGCTCGACAGCGCGGGCCGCGCGATCCTCGGCGGCGCCGGGGCGAAAATGCTGCAGGCCGCCGCTCTCGGGGGCGCCGTCGCAGACGCGACCCCGACCGACGACCTGCGCCAGCTCGGCCGGCTGCTCTACGTGGTGATCTGCGGGCGCGCTCCGGCGACTCCACCCACGCCGCCGGTCGAGCTCGTCTCGGACATCGAGCCGGCTCTGAACGGCCTCATCCTCGCGCTCCTGTCCGACGACGAGCTGCGGCCGCCGCCACCGGCCGCCGCGACATCGCTGCGTCTGCGCGACCTCGCGGGCGAGCCGGCGGGCGAGGTGCAGCGCGCGGTGGTCCTCGCGCGCCGTCCGGTGCAGACCGCGCGCCAGCCGATGCGCAGCGCCAGCGACTTCGCGCTCGCGACCGGTCTCGCGGTGCTGCTGCTGCTCGGCGTGTCCGCCGCGTTCGCCCTCACGCACGACGACGACAAGAAGGCCGCCGCCACCGTCACGGTCAACACGGGTGAGCCGGCGGCGAGCATCACGACCGACACCCTCATCCTGCCCGGTACGGCGTCCACGCCGGCCACGTTCCCGGTCGTGCCGACATTCGAGACGACGGCCACGGAGACGCTGCCCGCCGAGGTCACGACCATCTTCTCGACCCTCACGGAGACCACCGCCGGCACGCCGTTCCA
Organism: Gaiellales bacterium; assembly: GCA_038321545.1. Lineage (GTDB taxonomy): Bacteria > Actinomycetota > Thermoleophilia > Gaiellales > F1-60-MAGs149 > VFJZ01. The sequence continues at coordinate 9,603 of JBBQFB010000056.1, read as the reverse complement.
GGGCAGCACGGTGTTCACGAACGCCGAGACCACGGTGACCTTCGACGGCGCCACCACGGCCACCCTGACGGTGCCCGTGACGGTTGTCGTCCCGCCCGGCTGAGCCGGGCGACGAGCGTACGGCTCAGCCGCCTCCGCCGGCGGCGCCGCCGCCCCGGTTCTTCCCGTTCTTCGGCTTCGTCTTGTCCGTCGTGGCCGGCGGCGGCGCCACGGAGACGGCGCGCTCCGTGAACTCGGACCGGAAGTTGGAGATGAACGTGGGCGGATTCTTCGGCGCCGGGAAGTCGTGCGGCGGCGTGTGCGCCAGCGCGGCATCCATGAAGCCGTGCCAGATCGCCGCCGGCAGCGTGCCGCCGAAGACCGTTCCGACACCCTCGACGCCGTGCAGCGGGTACTTCTCCGAGACCGGGTAGCCGATCCACACGCAGGTCGCCAGGTCGGGCGTGAACCCGCAGAACCAGGCGTCGCGGATATTGTCGGTGGTGCCGGTCTTGCCAGCCTGGGGCCGGTCGTCGGTCGTCCGCGCGTGCGTGCCGGTGCCGGCGCGCATGTTCTCGCCGAGGATCCGCGTGACCTCTGCCGCGACACCGTCGGCCATCACGCGCTTGGCCTTCGACTTGACCTTGACGACCCGGTCGGATCCGGCGAACGTGATCTTCGAGATGATCCGCGGCTTGTGGTACACGCCCTGGGCGGCAAACGACGCGTAGGCCGATGCCATCTCCAGCGGCGTGACCGAGTTCGATCCCAGCGTCAGCGACGGCACGGCGGTCAGGGTCGACTGGTTGATGCCCATCCGCTGGGCGACATCCTTGACCTCGTCCGGCCCCACGTCGAGGATCAGCTGCGCGTAGACGGTGTTGTCCGATGCGAGCGTGGCGTTCTCGAGCGAGATGCGGCCCTTGTAGCCGGAGTCGGCGGTATGGACGTTCCAAGGCCCGTAGATCTGGCCCCACTGATCGCCCTTGTCGATGGTGAACGGCGCCGACTGGTAGTAGGTCGTCGCGGGATTGATGCCTGCCTCGATGGCCGCCGCGAGCGTGAACGGCTTGAAGGTCGAGCCGGGCTGGCGCTGGCCCTGCGCGAAGTTGAACTGGGTGTTCTTGAACTTCGACGTGGACGTCATCGCGACGATCTCGCCGGTCGACGGACGGATCGAGACGAGCGCCGCGGCCGGGTCGCACGAGGCCTTCGGGGCACCGGCGCACGGCGGCAGCTTCAGCACGCCCCGCATCGCGTTGTACGCCAGCTTCTGCATCTGCGGATCGATGGTCGTCGTCACCTTCAGGCCACCGCCGAGCACGGCCTGGGCGCCGAACTCCGTGTCCGACTCGAGCTGCGACCGCACGTACTGCTCGACGTAGGGCTCGGTGGTGCGCCCGAACAGGTCTCCCCGCTTCAGCCCGAGCTTCGAGGCGGACGCCTCCGCGTACTCGGCCTGCGAGATCACGCCCTGGTCGACCATCGCCTGCAGCACCTCGGCGCGCCGGTCCTTCGCGGCCCTCGCGTGGACGAACGGGTCGTAGCGGCTCGGGCCCTGCGGCAGACCGGCGAGCAGCGCCGCCTGGGCCATCGTCAGGTCCTTCGCGCTCTTCGAGAAGTAGATCTGGGCGGCAGCCTCGGCGCCGAACGCGCTATGACCGTACGGCACCGTGTTCAGGTACTGCTCGAGGATCCACTGCTTCGAGTGCTGGTCCTCGAGCTCGCGCGCGACGAGCGCCTCGTTCAGCTTGCGCTTGAGCGTGACCTCATTCGTGATCTGGGGATAGATGTTGCGGACGAGCTGCTGCGTGAGGGTGGAACCGCCCTCCGCGACCCGCCCGGCCTCGATGTTCTTGATCGCGGCGCGGCCGACCGCCTTCCAGTCGACGCCGTGGTGCGCGTAGAACCGGCGGTCCTCGATCGCGATGGTCGCGGCCGGCAGCCACTTGGAGATGCGGTCGAGCGATACGAACCGGCGGTTCTTATCGCTCGCGATCACCGTCAGGCGGCTGCCGTCGCGCGCGTAGATGGCGGAGTTCTGGCCCTGCGGGACCTGCTGCAGCTCGTCGAGGTGGGTGAGGCCGCCGTAGTAGTTCGAGGCGCCCACCGCGGCGACCACGATCACGCTCACGAACGCGACCAGCATCGTCGCGAACACGGCCGTCCAGACGGCCCGGGAGCGCGTGTGGCGCCCGCGCGAGGATCGGCGGTTGCGGCGCAAGGCGCCCTTGCGACCCTCCATCTCAGGCACCGGCCAGCATCCCCTCGGCGTGCAGCGCGGAGATCGCGCGCTCGCGCATGTCGGACGAGACCTGGTACGCGACCGCGCCGTCGGCCACCCAGGCCGTCAGCGAGAGCGTCACGAACAGGTTCGTCACGTCGGTCACGTGGACGGTCGGCGCGGGAGCCGCGACGCGTCCGGGGAGGCCGTCGCCGACGGCCTGCAGGACCGCGCGGGCGCGCTCCAGATCGGCCCCGGGCGCGACCGGCACGGTCACCGTCTGCGCGCGGGTGGGATCCTCGATGGTGGCGTTCACGATCGGCGTGACAATCAGCTGCTCGTTCGGAAGGTAGGCCCTGCGCCCATCGTCCGTCCGCAGAACCGTATACGACAGCTTGATCTCCTCAACCACTCCCGCGCACGCGTCGACCGAGATCCGGTCGCCGAGACGGAACGGCTGCGTGAACGCGATCTGCAGCCCCGCCGCGACGTTTCCGAGCGGGGCACGCAGCGCGAAGCCCGCCACCACGGCGGCAACCGCGCCGGAGGCGAGCAGCGCGCGCGCCAGCTCCTGGGTTGCGGGAATCGTTGTCAACGCTGACAACATGCCGACCAGGACGACGGCCGAAACCACGACGCGCCGGATCAGGCGGAACCGGGTCTTGACACTCGCGAAGTCGCCCCGGTAGCTCGCTGCGAGCCGGCGCTCCTGCGACCGGAACCAGCGTTCGGAGAGCCACGCGAGCACGATCACGATCACCACGACGCTGCCGATCGTGATCAGGCGGTCTCGATCCATCGAACTCCCGCATTCGCGCTCGGCGGCCCCGTCCCTGCGCCGGACTATCATGGGCGCCGGTGATCCGCCGCTCCTCCATCCTCCCTCTGGTGGCGATCGCGCTCGTGAGCGTCGCCTGCGGTGCCCGCCCCGAGCCGATCGCCACGGTGCCGGCGGCGGTCGTGACGGTGCCCGACGGGGCCGGCGGCGTCCTGCGGATCCGGCCCACCGCCGGCCCCACGATCACCACCGACGCGGGCGCCGCGGCCACGCTGAGGGCGCTCGGCGCGCCCGTCGAGCTGGTCACGGTCGACGCCGTTGCCGCCCGGCTGACGGCCGAGCCGCTGCCGCGCCTCGCAGTGCTCGCCCCCGGCGTCGAGACCCCGCCCGGCGTGCCCGTCATGCGCTGGTCGCTGACCGACCCGGCGGTGGCCGGCGAGCTGGTCGCGCGGCTCGGACTCGCAACGGGCAAGGGGGCAGAGGGCATCAAGCTCGCTCGGACGGTCGACGCCGGCGTCCAGGAGGCGCTGCGGCGAGCTGCCGGCCAGCCGCCCGTGAAGGTGCTCGTCGAGGGCACCGCTGCGCGTTCGCTGGCGGGCCTCGTCCAGCGGCTGAACGCCACACCGACCGGGTTCACCGGCCTCGCGGCCGCCGTCCGCGATACGCCCGACGTCTGGCTGGTCACGCCGGGCACACCGCGGACGCTCGCCTCGCTGCGCAAGCTCGACGAGCTGAAGCGCGTCGGGGCCGTCCGCTCCAAGCGGTTCGGTATCGTCGATCCGGCAGCCTTCACCCCGTCACCCGACCTGCCGGCGCGTCTCGACGGCCTCGTCACCCTGCTGCACCCCGGCTCGTGACACCGCGTCGCTGCGACCTCGACGCGGTCACGTTCGACGCGATGGGCACCATCCTGACGCTGGCCGACCCGGTGCCACGGCTGCGCCGCGCGCTCGCCCAGCACCTCGGGCTCGACCTGTCGCTCGACCGGTGCCACGTCGCGATGCAAGCCGAGATGCGGCACTACCGCGCGATCTGCCACCGCGCCGACACGCGGCCCGCGCTCGCAGCCGTGCGGCTGGAGTGCGCCGGGGTGCTCGCGGGCGCCCTGCACTCCGATCTGGATGCCGGCGCCGTGCTGCCGTGCCTGACCGACGCGATCGCCTACCTCGCGTACCCCGACGCCGCCGACGTCATGACGCGGCTGCGCGCCTCCGGCCTCGCGATCGGCGTGGTCTCGAACTGGGACGTCTCGCTCCACGACGCGCTCGAGCGGGTCGGGCTGGCGCCGCTGGTCGACGTCGTCGTGACCTCGGCCGAGGCACGCTCGTCGAAGCCCGACGCGGCCATCTTCGAGCGTGCGGGCGAGCTGCTGGGCGCGCGCCCGCACAGGATCCTGCACGTCGGCGACGACCCCGAGGGGGACGTGGACGGGGCCGTCGGAGCCCACCTGCACGCCGTGTTCCTCGCCCGCGAGGGCACCGTCGCCGTGCGCCGACCCCGGATCGCGACGCTGCTCGAGCTGCCGGCGCTCCTCGATCTCGACCATGCAGCCTGACCGGCGCGTCCCGTGGCTGCTCGTCCTGGCCCCGTTCGTCCTCCAGTTCGTCGCGCTGCTGGTGCTCAGCCTGGTCCTGCAACCGCCCAGCGCAACCGCCGACGGCCTCTACAGCATCCGTTTCGGCGTGGCCATCCTGGGAAGCTACGCGGTGCTGGTGGGCGCGACCGTGGTGGTCGCGAACCAGCACGGTGATCCGCGGACGATCCTCGCCCTGCGCCCGACGGCGCCCGGGCGGACGGCAGCCATCGTCGCCCTCACGTTCGCGATCGCACTGGCCGCGAGCCTGGTGCTGGAGCCGATCTTCCACGGCGTTCGCGCCCAGGGTGTCGATCCCGGGCCGTTCCCGGGCGGCGCCGCGGCGGCGGCGGGCCTCGCCTTGTCGTTCCTGGGCGTGGCCGTGGCCGGCCCGGTCGCGGAGGAGCTCTACTTCCGCGGACTCCTGCAGGGCGCGCTCGGCAGGTTCGGCCAGCCCGTCGCCGTGATCGCGACCGCGGCGCTGTTCGCGGCCGTGCACTTCACGCCGGCCGCGATCCCCGTGCTCGCGATCTACGGCCTGCTGCTCGGCGTGATCCGGTCGCGGACCAGCTCGATCGTGCCCGGCGTGATCGCGCATGCGCTCAACAACGGCGTCGCGATCATCGCCGCCGTCGCGCTCAGCTGACGCTCACGGACCGAGGGCTTGCCTACACTGGCGCCCGATGCCAGGCCAGGGAGATGATCCGGTCGTCCAGGAGCTGCGGGCAGCCATCGACGCCGCAGATCGCGATGTGCTGGCGGCGCTGAACCGCCGGATCGCCGCCGTCCGCCGCCTGCACGACCACAAGACGGCCAACGGCTACAGCCTGTCCGACCCGTCCCGCGAGACGGCCATCGTCGTCGCACTGCAGGCGGCCAACAAGGGGCCGATGGCCGACGAGGCCGTGCCGGCCGTCGTGTCTGCCGTGCTCTCGCTGACGCTGGGCGAGGTCAAGCGCCTGCGCGGCCACGGGTGGTAGCGGCGCGGCGCTAGCCGGCGAAGTCGTCGGGCCGCACGTCGTCGAGGAAGGCCTTGAACTCCTCGATCTGCGTCTCGGGATCGACGACCCCGGACGCCTCCTCGTCCTCCATCTCGATCGCGCTCGACTCGATCACGTCGTCGGCCGCGAAGATGGGCGCCTCGCAGCGCACGGCGAGCGCGATCGCGTCGCTCGGCCGCGAGTCGATCTCGAGCGTCGTGCCGTTGCGCCGGAGCGTGATGCGAGCGTAGAACGTGTTCTCGCGCAGCTCGGTGACCGCGATCTGCACGACCTCGGCCTGGAGCTCGCCCAGGATGTTCACGAACAGGTCGTGCGTCATCGGGCGGGGCACGTCGTCCCCCTGGAGGCGCTGCAAGATCGCCGCCGCCTCCGGGTGCCCGATCCAGATCGGGAGGAACCGGTTGCCATCCGCCGTCTTGAGCAAGACGATCGGCTGTTTTCCGACGAGATCGAACGACACGCCGTAGATCGTCATCCGCTGCACGGCGAAGGCATCATACCGGGCGGAGGCGGGCATCGATCGCCGCCAGGTGCCCGGGGAGACCCTCGTACGTCGCCCACGCCTCGATCGACGGTCGCAGCCGCTCCAGGCCGTCCCGCGTGATGTGCTCGAACGACTGCCGCCGCATGAAGTGCGTGACCGAGAGACCGGCCGAGTGACGCGCCGCGCCGCCGGTCGGCAGGACGTGGTTCGTCCCTGCCACGTAGGAGCCCGCCGGTGACGGCGTGAAGGCCCCGATGCACACGGTTCCGGCGCAGCGCAGCCGGCGCGCGACCGCATCGGGATCGGTGGCGTGGACGATCACGTGCTCCGGCGCCACCTCCTCGCAGAAGGCGATCGCGGTGGCACCGTCGGGCACCACGACGATCGCGCTGCGGCCCTCGGCGGCCTGCGCCAGCACGGCGGCGCGGCGCTCGGCGGGCAACGCCGCGAGGCGCACCTCGAGGCGCGCTGCGACCTCCGCGGCGCGGACCGCGTCGGCCGTGACCACGAGGCCGCACGAGGTGTCGCCGTGCTCCGCCTCGGAGATCAGGTCGGCAGCGGCCAGGTCGGGGCTGAAGTCGTCCAGCGCCAGCACCAGCACCTCGCTCGGCCCAGCCTCGAAGTCGACACCGACGCGGTGCCGCACGAGGTCCTTCGCGGCGGCCACGTAGGGCCCGCCGGGGCCGGCGATCACGTCCACCGGCCGAAGCGTCTCGGTGCCGTACGCCCAGGCGGCCACGGCGGCGGTGCCGGACACGCGCCAGATCTCGGTCGCGCCGCCCAGGGCCGCGGCTGCGAGGACGGCGGCGGGAATCTCGCCGGTCGAGGGGTCGACGCCGCTCGCGAGGACGATCCGCTCGACGCCCGCCACCCGCGCGGGCACCGTCAGCATCAGCGCGCTGGACGGGTAGATGGCCGTCCCGAACGGCACGTAGCAGCCCGCCGCACGCACCGCCGGAAAGCGCTCGCCGACCGTCACGCCCGGCTCGACCTCGATCGCGAACTCCTCGACCAGCTGCGCTTCGTGGTAGCGCCGCAGGTTGCGCACGGTGTGCGCCATGGCCTGGACGAGCCCGGCCGGCACGGACGCCGCAGCGGCCGCGATGGTCGCGTCGCCGACGACCAGCTGGTCGGCGGTCAGCTCGACGCCGTCGACCGCACGCAGGAAGTCGAGCACCGCGGCGTCACCGCCGTGCCGGATCCGCTCCAACACGGGCAGGACGGCGGCCGTCGCGTCGTCGCGCAGGCCCTCCGCGCGGTTGCCGAGGGCGGCGCGCGCACGATCGTCGAGATCGGCGAGCACCACCACCGGAACCGCCATCAGCCGGTTCCCTGCAAGACGACGACGGCATTCTGACCACCGAAACCGAAGGCATTCACGATCGCGGCCCGCACCGGCGTCTGGCGCGGCGAGCCGTGCACGATGTCCAGCGGGCAGTCGGGATCGGGCGTGTCGTAGTTGATGCTGGGTGGAATCGTCCCGTGCCGCACTGCCAGCGCTCCGGCGGCGACGCTGAACGCGCCCGCCGCCCCGAGCGTGTGGCCGACGACCGACTTCGGCGCCGTCACCGCCACCCTCCGCCCCTCGAACACCCGCAGGATGGCCGCGGCCTCCGCGGCGTCGTTGAGCTTCGTGCCGGTGCCGTGCGCGATGATGCAGTCCACGTCGTCCGGCGCGACGCCGGCGTTCACCAGCGCCTGGCGCATGGCGCGCTCGGCGCCCGCGCCGGTCGGCTCGGGCGACGTGATGTGGAACGCATCGCAGCCGATCGCGGCGCCACCGATCTCGCAGTACACCGTGGCACCTCGCGCCAGCGCCCGGTCGAGCGGCTCGAGCACCATCATGGCCGCCCCCTCGCTGGGCACGAAGCCCGTGCGGTGGAGGTCGAACGGCCGCGAGATCGTCGTCGGGTCGCCGGTGGCGGTGGACAGCGCGCCGGCATTCGACAGCGACGCCACCAGCGGTGCCGTCAGCGCGGCGTCGGTGGCGCCCGCCAGCACGACGTCCGCGTCGCCGCGGCGGAGGAGATGGAACCCCTCGGCGACGCCGATCGCACCGGCCGCGCAGGCGCCGACACCGGCCGTTACCGGGCCGGTCACGCCGAGATGGATCGCGACGTTGGCCGCGCCCATGTTGGCGGACAGGTGCGGCACGTAGAGCGGGCCGATGCGGCCTGGAGCGTCGGCGCGCGCGAGCAGCTCCCTGTCGCCCTCGATGATGCCGCCGGCGCCGGTGTGCACGGTGATGCCGGTCCGCTCCGGCTCCAGCTCGCCGACGTCGGCGTCGGCCAGCGCCAGGACCGACGCGGCCACGGCCAGCTGCGCGAACCGTCCCATCCGGCGGGCGACGCGCTTCTCCATGAAGTCCGTCGGGTCGAAGTCGGGGATCTCGCCACCCGCGGTCGCCTCGAGGCCCTGCAGGGCGGGCGACTCCAGGCGGCGGATGCCGGAGCGCCCCTCGCAGAGGGCCTGCCAGAAGCGATCGGTACCGACCCCGTGGGGGCCGATGACGCCGATGCCGGTGATCGCGACGCGCACGGCGCTAGTGTGGCCGATCGGTCGGATCCGGCGCGCCGGAGACCTCGACCACGAAGCTGGTGCGATCACCGCGGAAGGTGCCGACGGCGTGCTCGACGGCGATGTCGTCGTGGTCGAAGCTGGTGCGCTCGACGAGCATCAGCGGCGCACCGGGCCTGACATCGAGCAAGCGAGCCTCGAGCTCGCCCGCCACGATCGGCTCGAGCCGCTCGACGGCCCGGGCGACGCGGTGCCCGGCCTCGGCCAGCGCGTCCCACAGCGAGCCCTCGAGCTGGGTGGCCGTCAGCAGCGGGAGGCGGTCGGCCGGCAGCCAGGCCGTCTCTGCGAGCAGCGGCGCGCCGGCGGCTCCGCGCAGGCGCTCGATCTGGTGCACGGCGCCACCTCGTTCCAGCGCCAGCGCCGCCGCCACGGCGGCCGGAGCCGGCACGGTCTCCATCCGCAGCACGGTGGTCGTCGCGCTGACGCCCTGGCCGCGCAGCTCGTCCGGGTACGACCGCAGCACGCGTAGGTCCTGCTCGACCTTCCGGGCGGCCACGAACGTGCCCTGGCCGCCCCGGCGCTCCAGCAGTCCGCGCCGCACGAGGCCGTCGAGGGCCTGTCGCAGCGTCATGCGGGAGACACCCAATCGTCCGGCGAGATCGCGCTCGGCCGGGACGCGATCGCCCGGCACCAGCGCGCCCTCCGCGATCAGGTCGAGCAGCTGCAGCTCGATCTGGCGGTACGCCGGCCGGCCGGGATGCGGCGGGCTCAGCCGGCCGAGGGGGTCCATCAGCGCGGCGCCATCCGCAGGGCCCCGTCGATGCGGATCATCTCGCCGTTCACCATCCCGTTGCGGACGATCGCCCACACCAGGTCGGCGAACTCCTCGGGTCGTCCCAGGCGGGGCGGGTTCGGCACCGATGCGCCGAGCGCGACGCGGGCGGGCTCGGGCAGGCCGGCCAGCAGCGGCGTGTCGAACAGACCGGGTGCGATTCCGACCACGCGGATCCCGGTCCGCGCCAGGTCGCGCGCAGCGGGCAGGACCAT
>JBBQFB010000055.1:0-19608 GCA_038321545.1 Gaiellales bacterium | reverse complement strand
CGCGAGGGCCTCGGCGTCGAAGGCGTCGTCGAGGGTCGCGGCGTCCTGGTGGGGCGCCCGTCGCTGATGGGCGAATGGAGCCTCACGGTGCCCGCCGCCATCGACGACGCCCGCCGCGCCGCCGAAGCGCACGGCCAGACTGCCGTGCTGATCGCCTGGGACGGCGCCGTCCGCGGGATGCTCGCCGTCGCCGACACCGTCAAGGCGACCTCCGCCGAGGCCGTCGCCGCGCTCAAGGCGCTCGGTCTGCGGCCAGTGCTCCTGACGGGCGACAACCGGGCCACGGCGGAAACGGTTGCGGCCGAGGTCGGCATCACCGAGGTGATCGCCGAGGTGCTGCCCTCCGACAAGGTCGACGTCGTCCGCCGGCTCCAGGCCGAGGGACGCGTCGTGGCCGTCGTCGGCGACGGCGTGAACGACGCCCCGGCCCTCGCCCAGGCCGACCTCGGGCTCGCCATCGGCACCGGCACCGACGTAGCGATCGAAGCCTCCGACATCACGCTCGTCTCGGGCGACCTGCGGGCGGCGGCCGATGCCGTCCGCCTCTCGCGCCGGACGCTCCGCACGATCAAGGGCAACCTGTTCTGGGCCTTCGCGTACAACGTCGCCGCGCTGCCGCTCGCCGCAACAGGCCTCCTCAGCCCCCTCATGGCCGGCGCCGCCATGGCCGGATCGAGCGCCTTCGTCGTCACCAACTCCCTCCGCCTCCGACGATTCCGCTCGCTCCACTCGAACTCCCAGCACCGGCCGTCGCCACCGGGATCCGGCGGCGACGTATCGTGAGCACCTCGACTCCAGAGCCGCCCACGGTTCGAACGACGGTCCTCCACGTCGGCGACCTGCATTTCGCTTCCGAGAAAGGCCGCGCGGAACGCGTGCTGGCAGGTCGGCCTGGCGTCCAGTCCGTCGATGCCAACCCGGTCGCGCAGACCGCGACCGTGCGCTTCGACCCGTCGCTGACGTCGATCGAGCAGCTGCGCGGCTGGGTGGAGGAGTGCGGCTACCACTGTGCGGGCCCGTCCGTTCCCGGCCACGTCTGCGATCCCATGGGCGACGACACGCGGGACGCGGAGCATCACGACGACCCGGCGTCGGCAGTTCGGGTCGGGCAGGCACATGGTCACGGACACGGCGGCCACGCCGGCATGTCGATGGCGTCGATGGAGCGCGACATGCGCAACAGATTCCTCGTCGCCGTCGCGTTCGCGATCCCGGTCGCGGTCTGGTCGCCGATGGGCGAGAGCATCTTCGGCTCGATCCCGGCGACGCCGTTCGGGATCCGGACCGCGCTGTGGCAGCTCGTCCTGAGCCTACCGGTGATCTTCTACTCGTCGACGATCTTCTTCGTCGGTGCGTGGCACGCGCTGCGGGCGCGGACGCTCGACATGATGGTTTTGGTGGCGGTCGCGATCGGGACCGGGTTCGCCTACTCCGTGGCGGCGACGTTCTGGATCCGCGGCGACGTGTTCTACGAGGCAGCTGCGTTCCTGGCGTCGTTCGTCCTGCTCGGCCACTGGTTCGAGATGCGCGCCCGAGGCGGCGCGAACGACGCGATTCGGGCGCTGCTCGACCTCGCCCCGCCGCACGCGCTCGTACTGCGCGACGGCGAGCCGGTGGAGGTGATGACGTCCGACATCGTGGTCGGTGACGTGCTGCTGATCCGGCCGGGCGCCAAGATCGCGGTCGACGCGGTCGTCGTCGACGGCGAGTCGAGCGTCGACGAGTCGCTGGTCACCGGCGAGAGCCTCCCGGTCTCGAAGCATCCCGGCGACAAGCTGACCGGCGCGACCATCAACGGGCAGGGCACCCTTCGGGCAACGGCGGTCGCGGTCGGTTCGGACACCGCCCTGGCGCAGATCGTGAAGCTCGTGCAGGAGGCGCAGAACTCGAAGGCGCCCGCCCAGCGCCTCGCCGATCGCGCCGCGTTCTGGCTGGTGCTGGTCGCGCTCGTCGGCGGGCTCGCGACGTTCCTGTTCTGGTACGTCGTGGTCGGTTGGAGCGCGGTCGACGCGCTGCTGCCGGCGATCACCGTGGTCGTGATCACGTGTCCCGACGCGCTCGGGCTGGCGACGCCGACCGCGATCATGGTCGGTACCGGACTCGGCGCGCGGCGGGGCATCCTGATCAAGAACGCGCTCGCCATCGAGCAGTCTGCCCGGGTCGACACGGTCGTGCTCGACAAGACCGGCACGCTCACGCTCGGGCAGCCGCGGGTCGCCGCCGTTGTGACCGCCGACCGCGTCGACCGCAACACGCTCCTGCGCCTGGCGGCGAGCGTCGAACGAGAGAGCGAGCACCCGCTCGCTCGGGCAATCGTCGAGGCAGCCGTCCAGGCCGGCCTGGAGCCGGCCCGAGCCGAGCAGTTCCAGGCGATCGCCGGGCACGGGGCGCTGGCCACGGTCGAGGGACGCGCGATCGCGATCGGCAACCCACGGCTGATGGAGCGCGAGGGGATCGCACTGGGCGGCCTGGCCGACGACGTCGCGGGCCTCGCGGACCAGGGACGAACCGTTGTCGCCGTCGCCATCGACGGCCACGCGGCCGGACTGATCGCGATCGCCGACGAGGCCCGACCGACCGCGTTCGCCGCCGTGGCGGCACTGAAGCGGCTCGGGATCCAGGCGGTCATGCTGACGGGCGACAACGCCGCAACGGCACGTCGCATTGCGGCAGAGGTTGGCATCGACGAGGTGCTCGCCGAGGTGCTACCGGGCGAGAAGGCGGCCCGCGTCGCGGAGCTCCAGCGGGCCGGCCGGCGCGTGGCGATGGTCGGCGATGGCGTCAACGACGCGCCGGCCCTCGCAGGCGCCGACGTCGGCATCGCGATCGGTGCCGGCACCGACGTCGCGATCGAAACCGCCGATATCGTGCTGATGCGCTCCGACCCGCTCGACGTCGCGACCGCGCTCACGATCGGCCGGGGCACGCTGCACAAGATGCGCCAGAACCTGGCCTGGGCCGTCGGCTACAACTCGCTCGCGCTCCCGCTCGCCGCCGGACTGCTCGAGCCGCTCGGCCTCACGCTCAGACCCGAGATCGCGGCCATCTCGATGAGCGGCTCCAGCATCCTCGTCGCGCTCAACGCGGTCTCGCTGAAGCGCCTCGAGCTACCGCGGGCGGGCGGCGAGCCGCATTGAACGACAGTGAGTGACCGTGCTGCGCGATCCGTCGCCGCGGCTACCTGGCCGTCAGCCGCCCGGAGACCCGGCCTTCGTCGTCTCGCGCGCGCCGCCCATCAGCTTCGCGCGCAACCGGTCGTAGCCGTCGGCGTCGATCTCGCCGCGGGCGAGCCGTCGGTCGAGGATGTCGAGCGGCCGCTCGTCCGGCGAGCTTCGCGAGACGCCCACGCCCGGAGCGATCCTCACGACCGCCCAGACGATGACGGCCAGCAGCACCACCCACGCGACGATCATCAGTCCCCAACCGCCATTGCCCATGTCGTAGCCATCCATCATCAGATCTCTCCTTCAGCTCACATCGAAGGTACTGCGTCCGACCGGGTAGGACATCAGCGTTGGCACCGTCAGCAGTGCGGATTAGCCGCAGTTCAGTACGGACGCACGCCGCCCTGGAACTGCGAGGCGTAGTACCCGCTCGAGATGTCCGAGATCTTCACCACGTCGCCCGTGTGCGGCGCGTGGATCATCTGCCCGCCGCCGATGTACATGCCCATGTGGCCGAGGTCGCCGCCGAAGAAGACGAGGTCGCCGACGGCGAGGTCGCTGATCCGGCCGATCCGCTGACCCGAGCGCCACTGGCTGCCCGTGAAGTGGCCGAGACCGATGCCGACCTGCGCGTAGGCGTAGAGCGTCAGGCCGGAGCAGTCGAAGCCGACCGTGCCTGCGCCCTGGGCGATCCCACGTGAGGGGCCGCTCGCGTTGCCGCCGCCCCACGCGTACGGCGTCCCCAGCCAGCGCATCGCCGCGGCGACGACCCGCGCGCCGATCGAGCCGTTGGCCGGCGGCGCCACGATCGTCGGCGCACCACCGCCACCGCTCCCACCGCCGGAGCCCGAGCCGCCGATGCCGGGGTCGGCGGCGGCGGCCGCGCGCACCGCGGCGCGCTGCGCCTGGAGACGACGGCGCGCCTCGGCGGCGACCTGCTTCTGGCGAGCCTCCTCCTCCCGCTGGATCTGCGCGATCTCGCCTTCGAGGCCGCGCACCAGGCTTCGTTGCGCCGCGATGCCGGCCTCGATCTGGCCCTTTGCCGCGGCCGCCTCCGCGACCAGGGCGTCGGCGCGACGCTGATCGGCGCGAAGCTTCGTCTGCCGTCGGGTCAGCTCGCGCTGCGCCGTGACGAGCTGGCCGATCACCTGCGACGTCTTGTTGCTCGCGCGCCGGACCGTCGAGACCTGCGCCAGCATCTCGTCCAACGATCGGGCACCGAGCAGCGCGACGACGACATCCGGCTCGCCGACCCGGTACTCGATCACGAGTCGGTCGGACAGCGCGGCCCGCGCCACGCGCACGTTGCTGCGCACGGCCACCATCGTCCGCCGGTTCTCCGCGATCGCCGCGCGAACTCCTGCGAGCCTCACCTCGGCGCTGTTGTAGCGCTCGACGGCCGACTCGAGGCGCATGCCGAGCGCCTCCACCTCGGCCCGTGCCTGCTCCGCCTGCACGCGCTTCGTCCGGATCTCATCTTTCGGTGCGGCCACGGCCGAACCGGTCACACCGAGCGCCGCGATGCTCACCAGCACCGCGCCGCGAATACGGCAACGCTCCACGATCACCTCCAGTCGACAACGAGCCGGGATCTCCCGGCAAACGGTCAGGAGGCGATCACGTCAGGAAACACTGGAGCTGCGCGCGGCGGATCGGTCCGTCGTGCCAACTCGGTGGCGGAGCCCCACCACGAACGAACACCAGGCCGCGCCGAAGCGAAACTCGCGGCCGTACCAGAGCACCACTCGCGGCAGTCCGCAGGCCGGCCAGGAGCAGAATCCCGAACGCGATCGTGATCGCGTCGAACTCGCCGGCATGCTCGCCGGCCTCGTGGTGCACCAGGGCGGAGGCAGGAGCAGCGTCGTCTGCGACGTGGTGGATGACTGCGCGTGCCGCGAAGATCGAGACAAGCGCGATCAGACCAATCGCGACGAGCGTCCGACGACTTCGGACAGACAGGAGCATCCCACCCACGAAGGACGACGATACCAGCCTCTTTCCGGCAACGCCGGCGCCACCCGGCTGGTCGACGACGCTCGACGACCCGACACTGAGCGTCGCCGAGCGCACGTTCCGGTCCGAGCGCGTCGAATGGGCCCTACATACGGGTGCCCGCCGGCGTGGCCGTCAATCCGGGCGACCGACCGCTGCCGGTCCGGGCCTGCGCCGACCGCCACTGCAACGTGCAGCGGTGGGCGGAGATGCCGGACGGCGGACACTTCGCGGCGCTCGAGGTGCCTGACCTGTGGGCCGAGGAGACGCGCGCTTTCTTCGCCAGGGCGCGGTGAGCGCGCGAACGCCTACGCTGTCGTGATGCCGCCCGTCCCGGATACCGCGGCGCGCGGGTTGGCGCGGCGATCGTGGCTCCGTTGGCTCGCACCGTGGGGATCCACGCGCGGCCTGATCGCCTTCGGGCTCGGCATCGTCGCGATCGTCCTGATCATCAACGTCGTGACGCGCATCTCGGGCCTCGAGAACCGCCCCAGCGCCGCGATGATGGCATCGCTGATCCTGGTCACGATCGTGACGATGACCGGCGGGCCGCTGGCCGGCGCCGGTACCGCCGCCGTCGCGCTGGGCGCGTCGTCCTACTATCTCGCGCGGCCGTTCCACTCGTTCCAGGTGGAGTCGCCCGCGACGGAGACCCTGTTCGCGTCCTTCTTCGCCGCCAGCATCGTGATCGCCGGCCTCGTCGGGCGCCTCGCGGTCGCCCGGCGCGACGCGCAGGAGGCGATGCTGCGCGCCGGCCGGCTCCAGCGGCTGACCGCGTCGCTGTCCCGTGCGCGCACGTCGGAGGAGGTGTACGGCGTGATCCTGTTGGAGGGACGCGAGGCGCTCGGCGCCGACGCCGGCATGATCGGGCTGCCCGACGAGGAGGGCACGTCGCTCGACCTGGTCGCCACGTTCGGCTTCTCGCCGGACGAGCTCGCGGGCTGGGAGCGGATCGACCTGTCGCACCGCACGCCGATCGGCGACGCGTACGCGCTCGGCCTGCCGATCGTGCTCGGCCCCGGCCAGCGCGAGCGGCGGTTTCCCGCCAGCGGCGGGCAGGGCGCGCCGACCGCCTCGGTGCCGCTCCATACCGGCGAGCAACTGATCGGCGCGCTCGGCTTCCGGTTCGCGTTCGGACACGAGTTCAGCGAGGCCGATCGAGCCCTGGTCGCGAGCCTCGGCGACCACTGCGCCCAGGCACTCGAGCGGGCGCGGCTGTACGACGCCGAGCACCGCGCCCGCGAGGCGCTCGCCCTGCTCGCGACCGTCGGCGAGCGCCTCGCGGGCACGCTCGACCCCGACGAAGCCCTGCGCACGCTGGCGGCGCTCGTGGTGCCGGCGATCTCCGACCAGTGCGTCATCGACCTGGTGGAGCACGGCACGATCCGGCGCCTCGTCGCCGCCCACGCCGACCCCGACCTGCAGGACGCGGCCCGCGTGCTCGAGAGCTTCGCGCCCGACCTGTCCAGCGACACGCCCGTCGCAATCGCAATCCGGACCGCGACCACGCAGCTGGTGCCGCTGACCCACGACCTGCCGGAGTCGGCGTACCGCAGCCCGGCTCACCGCGATGCCGTCGTCGCGATCGGCCTGCGCTCGATGCTGTCGGCGCCGCTGGTGGTGCGCGGCCGGACGATCGGCGCGCTCACGTTCGGCTGGCGTCAGGACCGGGCGTACGGCGGCCTCGACATCGGCGTCGCCGAGCAGCTCGCCCGCCGCGTCGCGCTGGCGATCGACAACGCGCGGCTGTACGGCGTCCAGCGCGAGATCGCCCACACGCTGCAGCAGAGTCTGCTCCCCGGCACGCTGCCCGAGCCGCCCGGCATCGAGATCGCCGCGCGGTACCGGCCGAGCGGCGAGGGCGCCGAGGTCGGCGGCGACTTCTACGACGCCTGGCCGATCGCCGGCGACGGGTACGCGATCGCGATCGGCGACGTGGCCGGCAAGGGGCCGAGCGCGGCCGCCCTGACGGCGCTGACACGCCATGCGATGCGCATCACGTCGAGGTACGAGGACTCGCCGAGCCGGATCCTCGAGGTCGTCAACGAGGCGATCCTCGACGAGCACAGCAGCGCCGAGTTCTGCACCGCGGCGATCGCGCTGCTGCGACCGGACGGCGAGGGCTACACCCTCACCTGCGCCTGTGCGGGACACGCTCCGCCGCTCATCCTCCACGCCGACGGCACCGTCCAGGAGGCCGGCATCTGGGGCACGCTCCTCGGAGCCGTGCCGGACGCGGCGTTCCACGATGCGACCACCCGGCTCGCCTACGGCGACGCCGTTGTCTGCTGGACCGACGGCGTGACCGAACGTCGCCACGCCGGCACGCTGTTCGGCGACGAGCGCCTCTCCCGGCTGGTCGGCTCGCTGGCCGGATCGACGGCCGATCAGATCGCCGCCGGCATCGACGACGCCGTCGTGGCCTTCGCCCCGGGCCTGCCAGACGACGACATGGCGATCCTGATCCTGCGCCTCGTCGGGCCGACGGCCTCGTAGCCGCGCCGAAGCTGCAACGCTTCGCGGCGTGGCGGCGACGAAGGACATCGAGCGCGGCGGCCTCGCCTGGCGCGAGACCGGCAGCGGTGCGCCCGCGGCGCTCTTCCTGCACGGGCTCGGAGGCAGCCGCACGGCGTGGGACGACCAGCTGCGCGACCTGTCCGACCGCCGCCGCTGCGTCGCGTGGGACATGCCGGGCTACGGCGCAGCGCCCCCGCTGTCCGGCGCGATGACGTTTCCCGCCCTCGCCGACACGGTCGCCCGGCTGGCCGACGCCGTCGATCCCGAGGACCGGCCGCACCTGATCGGCCTCTCGTTCGGCGGGATGATCGCGCAGCACGCGGCACTCGCCCACCCCGGCCGGTTCCGGTCGCTGACGCTGCTCGGCTCGAGCCCCGCGTTCGGCATCAGCGGCACGACGGCGTCCGACTGGCGCGCCGCGCGGCTCGCGCCGCTCGACGCCGGCCAGGAGCCGGGCGACTTCGCCGACGCCGTGCTGCGAGCGATCGCCGGCCCCGATATCGGCCCCGAGGCGCTTGCGGCGCAGCGCCGCGCGATGGAGCGGATCACGGGCCCCGCGCTGCGGCGGTCGATCGACTGCCTCGTGACCCACGACGTCCGCGACCGCCTCTCGAGCATCGACCTGCCGACGCTCGTGCTGGTCGGGTCGCTCGACGACGAGACGCCGCCCGCGTACGCCGAGGCGCTCGCCGACGGCATACCGGGCGCACGGCTGGTGGAGATCGCGGGCGCCGGCCACCTGCTTCCCGCCGAAGCGCCCGAAGCCGTCAACGAGCTGCTGCGCGACCACTTCTCGCGGGCGGAGCACGCGTGACCGAGCACCGCTGGCTGCACGTGTTCGGCGAGCAGCTCGGCCGCTGCGGCCTGCAGCCCGGCGAGGTGGTTGCGATCCTGAGCGAGTCGGCGAGCCGCCCGGTGCTCGTCGAGACCGTGCGGATCGCCGCGCAGCTGCGCGGCGCGCAGGTGGTCGACGTGGTCGTCCCGACGCCGCCGAACCCCCACCCGGTGCCGATCCGGTCGACCGGCGCGTCGCAGGCGATCGCCGGCAACCGGGCCGCCATCGCGGCGCTCGCGGCCGCCGATCTGGTGCTCGACTGCACCGTCGAGGGCCTCCTGCACGCACCCGAGCTGGGCGCGATCCTGGCCGGCGGCGGGCGGGTGCTGATGCTGTCGAACGAGCATCCGGAGAACTTCGAGCGGTACACGTTCGACGACGACCTCGCGCGCCGCGTCGAGCTGGGCGCCGCCTGGCTGCGCGAGGCCGCCGAGATGCGCGTCACGAGCGAGGCCGGCACCGACCTCGCCGTCCGGCTGGCGGGCAGCGTCGTGGCCGGCTCGACCGGCCTCGCGACCGAGCCCGGCGAGATCGCCCACTGGCCTGGCGGCCTCGTCGCCGCGTTCCCGGCAGCGCACACCGTCCGCGGCGCCGTGGTGCTGGCGCCGGGCGATCTGAACCTGACGTTCAAGCGCTTCGTCGAGCAGCCCGTGCGGCTCGTGATCGAGGACGACTACGTCGTCGAGGTGGAGGGCGACGGCGTCGACGCGCGGCTGTTCCGCTCCTACCTCTCGGCGTTCGACGACCCGGCCGCGCGCGCCACCAGCCACCTCGGCTGGGGTATGAACGCGACGGCGCGGTGGGACTACGTCGCCCTGTACGACAAGTCCGACATCAACGGCACCGAGGCGCGTGCGTGCGCCGGCAACTTCCTCTACTCCACGGGCGCGAACGAGCACGCGGGACGCTTCACTGCGGGACACTTCGACCTGCCGCTGCTCGACCACACGATCACGCTCGACGGCCGCGTCGTGGTCGACGCCGGCACCCTCACCCCCGCGCTGCTCCCCTAGTCACCGAACAGGTCGTGCCGGCCGAGTCGCTCGAGGCAGGCCTCGGCGCTCCACGGGTTCATCAGCGAGCCGCAGCGCGCGTCGCGGTAGTGCTGCTCGAGCGGCAGGCGCTTCATGATCGTCGTACCGCCGCAGACGCGGATCGCCTTCGCCGCCACCTCCTGCGCCGTCTCCATCACCGTGTACGTCGCCACCAGCGCGCGCCGCAGCTGGTCGCGCGTCGGGTCGGCCGCGGCCTCCTCGACCGTCCGCTCCCAGGTCGCGCGGCTGCGGCCGGCCATGATCTGGATCTCGGCCCACCCCCACTGCTTCGGCGAGCTGTCGCGGCGAGCGGCGACGCCGGGCCGGGGCTCGCTCGAGAGGTAGTCGCGGACGAACTCCACGACCGCGTCCGTCAGGCCGACGTAGGCCGGCGTGAGCGTCATGTACACGTACGGCCAGCGGTCGGCGATCTGCCCGAAGAAGCCCGCCGGCAGCAGCTCCGCGTCGGCCGGCACGAACGCGTCGCCGAACACCAGGTCGCGCGAGTCGGTGCCGCGCATGCCGAGCGTGTCCCAGTTGCCGACGATCGAGACGCCCGGATTGTCGGCGGCGACGGACAGGAAGCGCAGGCGATCCTCACCCGGAACGACACAGGTCAGGTTGTACGATGCGGCCGCGCCGGCCAGCGACGCGAAGATCTTGCGGCCCGACACCAGGAAGCCGCCGTCGACCGGCGTCGCCTTCGTCATCACGCCGGCCGTCGCGCCCTTCGCGATGCCCTCCGACAGCGGCTGCGCCTGGATCGCGCCGTCCTCGACGATCGACGCGTACAGCCTCGCGCGGATCGACTCGTGCCGCGCTCGCTCGTCGTCCGTCATGGTCAGGTCGTCGGCGATCACGCCCGTCCACAACACGGTCTGCGTGTGCATGTTCAGCGTCAGCGCCGTCATCGGGCAGAACCGGCCCAGGGCGGCGCCGATGTGCATGTAGTCCCGGAAGCTCGCACCCATGCCGCCGTACCGCGCCGGGATGCAGAGGCCGAGCAGGCCGGCGTCGCGGAGGTCGGCGTAGTTCTCGAACGGGAACCGCGCCTCGCGGTCGTAGTCGGGCGCCCGCTCGCGGAAGACGGGGCCGAGCTCGGCGACCAGCTCGAGCGCTCGCGTGCGGACGGACGGGGCATCTGGCATGACGGCAGCGTGGCGGACCGCCCGCCCGTTGTCACGAAGCTGTAGCGTTCCGTCATGCCTGCCGCCGAGATCCTCCGCCTGGCCGCGTTCACCGACGATCCGCACGGCGGCAACCCGGCCGGCGTCGTGATCGGCGCGGCGCTGGCCGCTCCGGACGAGATGCTCCGGATCGCCGCCGAGGTCGGGTACAGCGAGACGGCGTTCCTGGCCGGCGACGGCGGATCCCGCTGGACGGCCCGCTACTTCAGCCCGGCTGCGGAGGTGCCCTTCTGCGGCCACGCGACGATCGCCTCGGCGGTGGCGCTGTACGAGCGATCCGGCGCCACGGCGGTCGAGCTCGAGACGGCGGTCGGCACGGTGCCGGTGACGATCGAGACGGACCGCGGACGGCCGCTCGCGACGCTCACGTCGGTCGAGCCGTCGGTGGCCGACCTCGCCGGCGCCGATCTCGCCCGACGCGAACTTCTGACGCGGGACACGAGGCGAGGCCGTAGCGCAGCTGCACGAGGCCGCCGGCGAACGTCGTCGACGACCGCAGTGCCAGCGTGCGACGGGCCGTCGCACCGGCGAACAGGGGCGTGCCCTCGCCGAGGATGACGGGGATCACGGTCACGATCGCCTCGTCCACGAGCCCCGCGTCGAGCAGGGTGCGGATCAGCGCACCGCCGTCGGCGTAGACGCCTCGCTCACCGGCCGCGGAGCGCGCCGCGGCCACCACCTCGGCGGGCGTCCCCGCGACGGCCGACACCGTCGGCGCGGCAGGTTCCAGCGGGCGGTTGGTCGCGACCAGCACCGGCGTGTCGCCGTAGGGCCAGCCGTACCCCATGTCGAGTAGCCCGTCGTAGCTGCCGCGCCCCATCAGGATGGCGCCGGTCGCCGCCATGTGGGCGCCGAAGCCGTAGTCCTCCTCGGCCGACGGCTCCGGCAGCCACGACAGGTCGCCGTCCGGCCCGGCGATGAACCCGTCCAGCGAGCAGGCGATGAAGACGCGAACCGGAGCCGCCATCGGCTCAGCTGGTCTTCGTCTCCGACACGAACTCGTGCCAGGAGTCGACGACGACGACCGCGGTCAGCGGGTCGAACCCGACATCGGTGCGGGGATAGGGTCGTCCGCGGTAGTGGTGCGAGATCGCGTCGATGTCGACCGCGTCCTCGTCCCGTCGCAGCTCCACCGCCCGGCCGCGGACGGAGACGTGGTCGTACCAGTCGTCGCCGAGCACGGTCATCGACACGCGCGGGTCGCGCGCGAGGTTGCGCGCCCGGGGCCCGTTGCGATCCATCGAGAGCAGGAACCGGTCGCCCTGCCACAGGTACCAGGTGGCGACGGAGACCGGCGCGCCGTCCGCGCGCAGCGTCGCGATCACGGCGGGCTGCGGCCCGCGCAGGAAGGCGTCGAGGCGCTCGGGGACGGGTCCGGTCGGCATGGCGGCAATCATAGGCCGACCCGATGACGACGGACCTCCGGTGCCGCCTGCGGCGTAGAGGGAGCATGAAGCGACGCGAGTTCCTCCTGACAGCGGCGGCCGCACCGTTCGCACCGTTCGCGCTGCCGCAGCTGGCGTCGGCCGCGACCGAGCGACACGGCCTCGTGCTCGTGACCGCCGACCTGGCCGCGCACATCGTCGTCGTGGACGGTGCCACGGGTGCCGTGCGGCGCCGGATCGCGACCCGCGAGGCACCGCGCGCGATCGAACGCGTCGGCCGCGCCGGTGCGATCGTGGCGCACACGACGGAGGGCGTGGTGAGCCTGATCGACGGCGACCGCGGGCGCGTCGAGAAGGTCCTCACGGGCTTCCAGCACCCGCGTTACGTCGCGGTGCATCCCCGGCAGGAGTTCGCGTACGTGACCGACTCCGAGGCCGGCGAGGTGGTGGTCGTCGACCTGCGCCGCAAGGCCGTGGTGCGGCGCATCGACGTGCACGGCCCGGCGCGGCACGTCTCGATCTCCGCCAGCGGAACACGGCTGTGGACGGCGCTCGGGTCGATCGCGTCACACGTCGCCGTGCTCGACACGAGCACGCCCGACCGGCCACGGCTGTTGCGACGGGTCGCGCCGCCGTTCCTCGCCCACGACGTCGTGATCAACTCGAACGCCGGGAGCGTGTGGGTGACCTCCGGCGACCATCGGCGGATCGCGATCTACCGCCTGAACGGGGCCAAGCTGCTCGGTCAGCTCGCGGCCGATGCCGCGCCGCAGCACGTCGGCTTCGTGGCCGGCAGGGCCTTCGTCGCGAGCGGCGACGACGGGTCGGTGCGCGTCCACGACGCCGCCACCGGCCGCCTGCAGCGCACCACCAAGGTGCCGGTCGGCTCCTACAACGTCACCACCGGCGGCGGCCGTGTCGCCACCCCGTCGCTGGAGCGCGGCACGATCGTGATCCTCGACCGCACCGGCCGCGTCCAGCACGAGCGCCACGTCGCCGCCTCCTCCCACGACGCCTGCTGGATCAACGCCTGAGCGAGCCGGAACACCGCTGGACCCCAGCCTCGGGAGCGCCAGTAGACTCGGCGGATGGACTACGGGATCGCCATCTTTCTGACCGATGAGACGATCGGGCCGGCCGATTTGGCGCGCTTGGTCGAGGAGCGCGGTTTTCGCTCGCTGTTCGTGCCCGAGCACACCCACATCCCGGCCGACCGGGCCACGCCGTACGACCGCGGCGAGGAGCTGCCGCGTCACTACTGGCGGTGCCTCGATCCGTTCGTCACGCTCGCCGCGGCCGCCGCCGCGACGACGAAGCTCCGTCTCGGCACGGGCGTCTGCCTGCTGATCCAGCGCGATCCGATCACGACGGCCAAGGAGGTCTCGACGCTCGACTTCCTGTCGAACGGCCGGGTCGAGTTCGGCATCGGCGCGGGCTGGAACAAGGAGGAGATCGAGAACCACGGCACGCCGTTCGAGCGCCGGTTCGGCGTGCTGCGCGAGCGGATGCAGGCGATGCAGGCGATCTGGACGAACGACGAGGCGTCGTTTCACGGCAACCACGTCAACTTCGACCGCATCACGTCGTGGCCGAAGCCCGTCCAGAAGCCGTACCCGCCGGTGCTGCTCGGCGGCGACGGCCCGACGGTGCTCGACCGCGTAATGACGTACGCCGACGGCTGGCTGCCCAACATCGAGGACGATCTCGCTGCCCGCGTCGCCGAGCTGCACCGGCGCACCCACGAGGCCGGCATCGCGCGCAAGCGCGTCACCTACTTCGGCGCAGATCGCGACGCGGGAGCCGTCGAGCGGCTGACGGCGGCCGGCGTCGACGAGATCCAGTTCTCCCTGCCGTCGGCCGACGCGGGCACCGTCGAGAAGACGCTCGACGAGGTCGCCGCGCTGCGCATCTGACGCCGACCGCGGCCTCGCGGCGGCCATGCGACAACGTAGACCGCGAGACCGGGCACCATGCGTCGCGTGAGCTATCCCGAGTCGAAGCGCGCGATACCCGAGCACCCGATCGCCGACGTGCTCGCGCGCCGGTTCAGCCCGCGCGCGTTCGCGCCCGAGCCACCGTCCGACGCGCAGCTGGCGCGGCTGTTCACCGCCGCGTGCTGGGCGCCGTCCTCGGGCAACGGTCAGCCCTGGCGGCTCGTGGTCGGCGTGCAGGGCGACGAGGTCTGGCCGGTGGTGCTGTCGTGCCTCAACGAGAAGAACCAGTCGTGGTGCCAGGGGGCACCGGTGCTCGGGATCGCGATCGCGCAGACCCTGCGCGACGACAAGCCGCTGAAGACCGGCCCGTACGATCTCGGCCAGGCGCTGGCCGACCTCACGGTGCAGGCCACGACGGACGGCATCTACGTCCACCAGATGGCCGGCTTCTCCGAGCAGGCTGCCCGCGAGGCGTTCCAGATTCCGGCCGGCTTCACGGCCTGGACGGCGTTCGCAATCGGGGCGCTCGGCGATCCCGACACGCTCCCGGACGACCTGCGCGAGCGGGAACTGGCGCCGCGCAAGCGCCATCCGCTGGCCGAGCGCGTGTTCGGCCGCCGGTTCGGCGAGCCGCGCGCGTTCGACACGACCGAGGCCTGAAAGTGTGTCCGCTCCCGCCGTCCGCGCGCGATGCGGCGGCGGTCCGTTTACGCTGACGCGACCGGCGGGCGACGCTCGCCGACACGAATCCGGGAGCGGCAATGGCGCAGATGACGACCGACATCGGCGACGGACAGCGGGATCGCGAGGTTGCCCTGCACCCGCTGGATCCCCTCACGCCCGTGGAGCTGCAGAGCGTCGTCGACGCCGTCCGTGCGGCCCGCGCGCTCGACCACCGTCACCTGTTCGTGACCGTGCAGCTCGACGAGCCGGCGAAGGAGGCCGTCGTCGACTGGCGCGAGGGCGACCCGCTCGACCGCGTGGCGCGGGTTGCGGTGTGGAACCAGCAGACCGCGACGGTCTCGGAGGGCACGGTGTCGGTGACCGGCGACCTGCGCAGCTGGGGTGACGTGCCCGGCGCCAAGGCGCCGGCGCTGATCCCGCAGGCGATCGCGGTGATCGAGGCGACCAAGGCCGACCCGCGGGTGATCGAGGGTCTGCGGAAGCGCGGCATCACCGACCTCGCCAACCTGCACGTCGAGCCGTGGCCGTACGGCTCGAAGCGACCGGCCGCGCTCGACGACGGGCGGCGCCTGGCCTGGACGCCGATGTTCCACCGCACCTCGCCCGACGACAACGCCTACGCGCATCCGATCGCCGGGCTGCACGCGATCGTCGACGCCGATACCGGCGAGGTGATCGACGTGGAGGATCACGGCGTGCGCCCCGTGCCGCAGGAGCCGGGCCACTTCCGCCAGTCGCAGCTGGCCGCGCCGCGGCCCATGCACGCGCTCGACATCACCCAGCCCGACGGCCCCGGCTTCACGGTCGACGGCTGGCAGGTGCGGTGGCAGAAGTGGTCGCTGCGGGTCGGCTTCTGTCCGCGCGAGGGGCTTGTGATCCACGACGTCCGCTACGACGACGACGGCACCGAGCGCCGCATCGCGCACCGGCTGTCGATCGCCGAGCTCGTGATCCCGTACGGCGACCCGAGTCCCGGCAGCTTCCGCAAGAACGCCTTCGATACGGGCGAGGTCGGTATGGGCTACTTCACGAACTCGCTGGAGCTCGGCTGCGACTGCCTGGGCGAGATCCGCTACCTCGACGTGGCGGTGGCCGACAACGACGGCTCCGTGCGGACGATCCCGAACGGCATCTGCCTGCACGAGGAGGACGACGGCATCCTCTGGAAGCACACCGAGCCCGACGGGCACGTCGAGGTGCGGCGCAGCCGGCGGTTGGTGGTGTCGTCGTTCGTCACGGTCGACAACTACGAGTACGGCTACTACTGGTACTTCGGCCAGGACGGCTCGATCGAGTTCGAGGCGAAGCTGACCGGTATCGTGCTCACGCTGGCGCCCGACCCCGACGCCTCCCCGAAGCACGCCACCGAGATCGCGCCGGGGCTGCTCGCGCCGTACCACCAGCACATCTTCTGCGCGCGGCTCGACCTCGACGTCGACGGCGCGGACAACACCGTCGTCGAGGTGGACGCCGTTGCGCCGCCGATCGGCCCGGACAACCCGTACGGCGGGGCCTACGTGGCACAGGAGACGGCGCTCGACCGCGAGTCGGGGGCGCAGCGCGTGGTCGACCCGATGCGCAGCCGCTACTGGAAGGTCGTCAACCCGGCCCGGCGCAACCGCGTCGGCGGCCCGGTCGGATACAAGCTGATCCCCGGCCACACCACCTTCCCGCTGGCAATGCCGGACTCCGACATCGGCCGCCGCGCGGGGTTCATGTACCAGCACCTGTGGGTGACGCCGTTCGCCGCCGACGAGCGGTACCCGGCGGGCGACTACCCGTTCCAGCACCCGGGCGGCGCGGGGCTGCCGGCCTGGACGGAGGCCGACCGCGGCACGGCCGACACCGACGTCGTGCTCTGGTACGTGTTCGGCACCAACCACGTGCCGCGCACCGAGGACTGGCCGGTGATGCCGGTCGAGCGGGCCGGGTTCCACCTGAAGCCGGTCGGGTTCTTCGACCGCAACCCGGCGCTGGACGTGCCGGCCTCGAAGCCGCACTGCGCGCACTGACCGCGTGTCGAGGATCCTGGACGACGCCGGCCGCGAGCTGATCGGCTACACCGGCGCCTGGAGCGCGAAGCCCGGCGGCCGCGTCGAGCTGATGGTGTCAACCACCGAGCCGTCGTTCGACGTCACCTACCTGCCGTACCCGGCCGGCGGCGCGGTGTTCTCGGTCGGCGCCTGTTCATGGTGCTGGAGCCTCTCGACGACCGGTTCCGACAGGGACGTCTCGCGCCTCACCGGCAACGGGCTGCGCCGCTTCGTGTTCTAGTCGGGTCGCGAACATCGGTCATAAACGATCACATAGCGATCTTGTTCGGTCATTATCGGACTCGTATGATCGACCATGGGGAAGGTCGACGCCGACGGCTCGACCGGCGGCGACGAGGAAACGGAGGCCGAGGTGGCGATCGACGGCGGGAACGAGACCATGGGCGGTGCGGCCGAGGACGGCGTGCTCGATGCACGACAGACGGGCGACACCGCCTATCTCGAACAGCTCGGCTACCGGCAGGAGCTGAACCGGCTGCTCGGCTTCTTCTCGAGCTTCGGTATCCAGTTCACGATGATCGCCGTCACGGGCGGCGTGTTCCTGACCTTCGGGTACGGCCTCACGACGGTCGGCCCGGCGATGATCCTGGCCTGGGTCATCGCGGGCGGTTTCCAGATGGTCGTGGCGATCTCCGTGGCGGAGCTCGTCTCGGCCTACCCGCTGGCCGGCGGCGCGTACCAGATCATCAACCGCCTGTCCGACCGGCGGATCGGGTGGCAGGTCGGCTGGTGGCTCGTGATGGCGCACATCGCAGCGCTCGCGGCGGAGTCCGTCGGGCTGGCCCCGTTCGTCGCCGGCTGGTTCGGCGTCGACTCGCTGTCGCACAACGGCACGCTCGCGTGGGCGTTCGCCCTGCTAATCCTGGTCACGATCATCAACATCATCGGGGTGCGGATCGCGTCGATCGTGAACAACATCGGCGTGGTCTGCGAGCTGGTCGCCTTCACGGCCGTCATCGTCGGGCTGCTGATCTACTCGCACCACTTCCGGCCGCTCAGCTGGCTGACGGAGACCGGCGGCGCCATCCCGCAGGGTCACTCCGTGCTGTGGCCGTTCCTGTTCGCGATGCTCGTCCCGGCGTTCGTGATCTCGGCGTTCGACGCCAGCGGCACCGCCGGCGAGGAGACGAAGGACGCGGCCTCGAATGTACCGAAGGGCATGGTCACGGCCAACTTCGCGGCGTACGCGTACGGCGGCGTCGGCATCGCGCTCGTGCTGCTTTCGATCCGCGACATGCCGTCCACGCTCGCGAACAGCTCGCCAATGATCTACGTGCTCGAGACCAACCTCGGGCACTTCATGGCCAAGTCGTTCGAGGTGCTCGCAGTGATTGCCCTGTTCGTCAACATGGAGATCCTCCAGCTGACGGCCGCGCGCGTGCTGTGGTCGCAGTCGCGTGACGGACAGATGCCCGCCGCCGGCCAGATGCGCCGCCTGAACGCGGCCCGGATCCCGATCGTCGCAACCATTGTGACGCTCGCCCTGGCGATCGCCTTCACGCTCTGGTCCTCGCTCCTGACGGTGCTGATCGCGATGACCGCCGTGGTGTGGGCCGCCGGCTACGCGGTGCTGATCGCCGTCGGCATACGGGCGAAGGCGCAGGGCCGGCTGCCGGCACGACCGTGGAACAACGGGCGCTGGTGGCCGATCATCGACGGCATCTCGCTGATCTGGTCGGTCGCCCTGTGCTTCATCCTGATCAAGCAGGATCCACGGCACGTCGGCATCGGCTGTCTCGGCGTGCTGGTCGCCGGGCTCGTCATCTACTTCGTCCTGATTCCCAGCTCGCGCCGGGGAGTGCTGCCGGCGCCCGTCCAGCGGGACGCCTGACCGGTGCTCTCCGCCCACCTCGGAACGTGCGCGTGACCGACTGCCTGATCGGACTGGACCTCGGAACCAGCGCGGTCAAGGGACTGCTCGTGCGACACGACGGCACGGTGCTCGCCACGGCGTCGCACGAGCATCCGATGCGTCACCCGCACGCCGAGTGGGCCGAGAACGACCCGGCCGAGTGGGTCGCGAGCGTCGAGGCGGTGTCTCGTTCGCTGATGGGGACGGCCGACGTGGACCCGCGCCAGGTGACGGCGATGGGACTGGTCGCCCAGCGCGACCCGGTGGTGCTGGTCGGCGCCGACGGACAGGCCCTCGCCCCCGCCATCTCGTGGACCGACCGCCGGAGCGGCCCCGAGATGGAACAGCTCGAGCGGGAGCTGTCGGCCCGGCGGGTGATCGAGCTGACGGGATGTGTTCCGGTGCGCGGCCTGACGCTGTTTAACCTGATGTGGACGAAACGGCACCAGCCGGCTGTCTGGCGCGAGACGCGCCGCGTGCTGTTCGCCAAGGACTACGTGCTTGAGCAGATCGCAGGCGTGACGGCGACCGACGTATCGACACCGGCCCGGAGCCTGATGTACGACCTTGCGCGCGGCGCCTGGTCGGACGAGATCCTGACCGCGATGGACGTTTCCGACGCGCCCCTCCCGACCGTCACCTGCAGGCCGTGGGAGGCCGTCACCGCGCTGGACGACGAGCGGGCTGCACGACTCGGCCTGGCGGCCGGGACGATCGTGGCCGCCGGCGGCGGTGACGATCCGGCTGCGGCTCTCGGCGCCGGCGCAGTCGACGTCGGCGACCTCTGTGCGGGCACCGGAACGGCCAGCGACTGGCGCCTCGTCACCGACCGCCCGGCCGTCGACGTCACCGGACGCGCCGACCTCGCGCCGCACGTGGTCGCGGGCCGGTTCGTGATCGAGGCAACGATCGACAGCACCGGCGAGTCCCTGCGGTGGTTTCGGCGCGTCTGCGCACCGGGCGTCAGCTT
>JBBQFB010000054.1:0-19730 GCA_038321545.1 Gaiellales bacterium | reverse complement strand
AGGTCGCACTCCTGGCACAGGTACCGCACCGGCTCGCGCAGGTGCTCGGGCCCGACGGAGCAGTTCGTGCCGATGATGTCGGCCTTCATGCCGCGGAGGATCGCCGCGACGGCGCCGATGTCGGTGCCGAGCAGCATCCGGCCCGTCACGTCCAGCGCGACCGACACCTGGAGCGGCACCGCGCGGCCGGCCTCGGCGAACGCGCGGCGCGCGCCGGTGATGGCCGCGCGCGTCTCGAGGATGTCCTGCATCGTCTCGATCTGCAGCAGGTCGGCGCCGCCGGCCAGGAGCCCGATCGTCTGCTCGCGGAACAGCTCGACGAGCTCCGGATACGTGATCGCGGACAGCGTCGGGTCGTTGCCGGACGGCAGCATGCCGGTCGGGCCGATCGAGCCGGCCACGAACCGCGGCCAGCTGTCGGTCGCGAACTCGTCGCACACCGCGCGGGCCAGGGCGGCGGCGGCGCGGTTGTGCTCGAGCGTCAGATCGCCCAGCCCCCACTCCTCGAGTCGCAGGCGCGTCGACTGGAACGAGTTCGTGATCACGTAGTCGGCGCCCGCATCCAGGTACGCGCGATGGATGCCCGAGATCACGTCGGGCGCGGACAGCGTCAGGTGGTCGACGTTGCCGGGGTACCCGCCGTAGGCCGAGTCGTCCAGGTTCGCGTCCTGGATCTGCGTGCCCATGGCGCCGTCCTTGAACACCGTCTGGGTCCGGACGAGATCCAGGTATCGGTTGGGATCAGACATGGGCAAGAACGGCCTCCCGGTGCTCTTTAGCTTTTGGTTCGCCCCTCTTGCGAGGGGCGCGCGCTTGCAAGCGGCGGTGCAAATCAGTGCGCGCGATCGCCGGAATCCTACATCGTGGAACGACGGAGTCCTCCGGTGGAGCCTCTCAGCGGCGCGTGCCGGAGCGCCGCGCACGGTCTGCGACATTGCGCATCCGGCCCAGCGCGCCCGTCATCGACGGCGTCCGCAGCTCGGGCTCGCGGGAGGCCGAGACCGCGTCGAGCCGTCGTTCCAGCGCCAGGGCGACCAGCTCCGACTCGGACCGCTGGGCGCGCAGCAGGCCCCAGCATCCCGCGAGGGCGGCGACGGTGCCGGCGGCCAGCGGCCACCACGTCACGTAGGCGACGATCAGCGACGCCGAGGCGCCGCCCGCGCCGACGATCCCGGCGGTGACCGCGTAGTCGCGTTTCACGCGCGCTTCGAGACGCACCAGCGCCGACGCGTCACCGATCGGCTCCACGCTGGACGTCACGCCCTGCGCCTCGCGCAGGTCGAGATCGGCGCCGCCGGCCTTGGCCATCGCCGCGCGCGCACCCGCGACGACGCCGGTGCGCGGCGCCCACACGCCCAGCTCGGGCCCGGTGTGACGCAGCGCGCGCATGCCGTCGACCTGCTCGAACCACGTGCCGAGCAGCCGGTCGGCCTCGGCCGGCAGCAGCTCGACGTGCCGCGCGGCGCGGACGCTGCGGTCGAGCGCGCGCACGCGCGACGGCTTGGACAGCACCTCGGCGAGCGCGCGCCGCACGTACACCTCGGCCACGCCCAGCTCGCCGCCGATCGCGACCAGCTGGTCGGGCGAGAGACCGCGGCGCTCACGCCCGGACAGCTCCATCGCGCGTGCGATCACGCGTTCTGCCGTGCTGCGGTCGAGCTCGCCTCCCATGGGCGGATGGTACTGCGGCTAGGAGAGGCGCCAGAGGCCGAGCGACTTGTCGGCGTACAGCGGGTCGGCGGCGAAACGCTCGCTGACGAGCGCTTCGGGAGCCGGCAGCGAGAACGGCGGCAGGCACAGGTTGAGCGGGCGCCAGCGTCCCATCCGGATGTCGGCGTTGGCGCCGCGGGACGGGAACGTCGTCGCGAGCAGCCACGTCGCGCCCGAACGACGGATGTTGGCGAGCGCGTCGGCGCCCTCGGCGAGCGGCAGGTGCACGAGGCAGTCGCGGCACAGCACGAGGTCGGCCACCGGCAGCGGGTCGCGGATCAGGTCGCCGACGCGGTACTCACGCGTCGCCGAGCCGTGCGCGGCGGTCGCCGCCGCGACCACCGCCGGCACCACGTCGAGGCCCGTGTAGTGCTCCAGCGGATAGTCGAGCTCCGCCATCCAGTTGCCGTCGCCGCAGGGCGCGTCGAGAATCGTCCGGACACCGAGCCCGGCCAGCAGCGCCGGCAGCGCCGCCAGCAGCGGCGCCGTGGCGTCGGGATCCGACCCGGTGCCCGATACGGACGAGCCGCGCCAGGACTTCTGATCGTGGATCTGTCCGAACACGTCCGACGGTGCGCGCCGGACGCCGCGGAGGCGATCGAGGACCGCCTCCGCGCGATAGACGACCGGCCGGAGCAGTCGGCGAATCAGATCGCCGGGCAGCTCGGCGGGTTGCCGGTGGCAAACACGCCGCGGTGCTTGATATTGACGATCTTGTTGGCCTTCTTGGGCCTGACGAAGATCACGACGGTCGAGCCATTGAGGCAGACGGCGACGGAGTGGCCGCCATGCTCGCCATGCCCGCCGTGCTCGCCATGCTCGTGGTCGTCGCTGTCGTCGCCGTCGTCGCCCTTGCCGCCGTGCTCGTCGTTGCCGCGTCCGTCGTGACCGCGACCGTCGTCGCCCTGCTCGTGGTGACCGGCCTTGTTCGTGTGCGAGACGGCGTTCGACGCCGCGGACACGCCGCCGAGTGCGGCGAGCGCGACCAGCGCAGCGGCCGCCATCACGCCGGCGAGTCGCAGCTGCCACCGGCTCTTTCGGACCGGAGCCGGGCGCGCGCCAACCTTCATGACGAGGCTGTCGAGCAGCTCGCCCCGGGGCGCGGGGCGGGACTCGTGGAGCTCGTGCTCGAAGTCGCTGTCGAAATCGTTCATATCCCCTCTACCGATCCGAACCCCGGTTTCCTTACAGCCGGTTCGGGATTCGCCTCCTCGACCATGCCGCGCAGCCGCGCCAGCGCGCGGTGCAGCGCCACCTCGACGGTGTTCGTGCGCTGGCCGAGCAGGTCGGCGATCTGGCGGGCGGTCAGGTCGGCGCCGTAACGCAGGGCGATCAGCTCTCGTTCCCGCGGGTCGAGGTGGCCGACGGCCGCGGCCATCGCGAGCCGCTCGACGGACCGGTCCTCGAACGGGTCGTCGTCGTTGCGCTCCGGCACGGTGGCGACCGTCTCGGCGAGCGCCTGCCGCCGGTAGTGCTCGTCGATGGTCCGCCTGGCGATGCCGACCAGCCACGCGCCCGGATCGCCCTTGCCGGCGTCGTACGACGATCGATACCGAAGCGCCCGCTCGATGGTTGCGGACGTGACGTCCTCGGCCTCGGCGCCATCGCCGAGCCGGTAGGCGGCGTACGCGTACACGCGCCGCACGGCCTCCTCCGGGTTCGCGAGCGGGTCATGGCGGGCCATCAGGAGCACTTCACCGGTGGAAAATCGGCCGGAACGAACGGCGCGATCGCGCCGTCGGGCTTCAGGTGCGGGTTCAGCTCACGGGCCCGCGCGAAGGCGGCTCCGGCGCCGGCCGGATCCTGGACGGCGCCCGACGAGTACCACAGCCGGAAGTCGGTCGGTGCCTGTTCCAGCGCGCGGGCGTAGGCCGCGCGGGCGCCGACCGGGTCGCCGGCGTTGACGTACGTGCCGGCGAGCGCTTGCCACGTGCGCGCGCTCCACGGCATCCTGTCGGCGGCCCGCCGGGCGTCGGCGATCGCCGCGCAGGGGTTGGTCTCGCTGGCCGCCGATGCAGCGTCGATCGCGCGGTTGGCCGACAGCGCATAGGCGCTCAGCGCGCCCAGCACGATCGCGAATCCCACCAGCACGCCGCGGCCGACGGGGCCGACGGGCAGGCGCTTGCCGCGCGCCGCCGCCACCACCGCGCCGCCGAGCAGCAGCGCGGAGACGATCACGGCGGGCGACTCCCAGTCGGTGTCGACGGCTGCCTGGGCGACGATCACCACGAACCCGCCGAGCGCCGTCGCGGCCAGCGGTTCGTGCCGAGCCCGGATGCCGGCCGCGAGCGGCGTGAGCACCACCAGCAGCACCAGCAGCAAGCCTACGACGCCGAGCTCGCCGAGCGTCTCGAAGTACAGGGAGTGGGCGTTCTCGGTGTCGAACACCCGGTCGTTGCGGGCGTAGAGGGCAGCCGTGAACGTGCCGGCGCCGCCGCCGGCGACCGGGTGGTCGCGCCACTCGTCGAGGGCGACGGTCCACAGCTCCTTGCGACCGTTGGAGGAGGCGTCGAACAGGCGGTCGGTGAGGTTTCCGCCATCGACGGTCCCGGCCGGGCCGCCGTTGAACGAGTGCCACGTATCGCGAGCGACGTCCACCGGGCCGCCGCGCGGGATGGTCGCCACCGCCGCGATCGCGACCAGACCGCCGAACAGGATCACCGTCCACGCCGTGCGCAGGTCGCTGGAGAGCCGGATCCGCCGCTCCGCCACCCGCAGCGCCAGGACGAGGATCACCGCGAGGCCGGTCAGCGCGAGCAGCAGCAGCGCGATCTGACGGCCGTCGCTGACGGCCGAGGCGAGACCCGCATCGCGGCGCGTGAGCCCGTCCCGTCGCGAGGCCGCGTAGATGGCCGCCGCGGGAATCGCCGCCAGCAGGATCCCCTCGGTCGCGAGCCGGGTGCGCCCCGGATCGAGCGCCAGCACGACCAGCAGCGCGATCCCCGTGGCCGCGAAGCCGCCGCGCGAGAACGTGAAGTACAGCGTCAGTGCGAGGCCGGGCATGGTCGCTGCCGCCAGGCAGCGCAGCCACAGCGCGTCGGAGCGCACCGCCAGCCCGAGCGCCAGGACCAGCGTCAGCCCGGCCAGGCCGCCGAGCATGTTCCAGTACGGGAAGGGGTCGGTCAGCCGGTAGCTCGCGGTGGTCGAGTCGAACACCCCGAACCTGCCGGGCAGCAGCCGGGTCGCGAGCGCCCACGAGCACGCAATGGTGCCGCCGGCCCACACGCCGGCCGTGATCTGCGGCAGGCCGCGGCGCGAGCCGAGCCCGACCGCGGCGAGCCCGGCGGCCGGGTACACCGCGACGCGCTGGATCTCGTCAAGCGTGTGGGACACGTCGTTCGTCCACAGCAACGAGGCCGCGACCCACCCGAGCAGCGCCACCAATCCACCCAGGAAGACGACGTCGAACCACGCGAGGTCGAGGCGCGACAGCAGCACCCCGGTGGTGCCGGCCCAGAGCAGCAGCAGCGTGGCCCAGCCCCACTGCGTGGGCTCGGAACCGCCGTTGGCGAGCGCCAGCCCGGCCACCATCAGCATCGGTGTGCCGACGGTGCCGACGGCGACCGCCGATGCGCGCACGCGATCGCGCCCCGGCGCCTGCACGGCCGCCGGTGTCTCCGCAGCCACGCTCACGGACCCGCCACTCACCACTGACACAGGTTACTTGGCAGATTCGGGATCGGCGGTCACCGCGCGGTGGCGCGGTCCGACGACCGAAATCGGTGAAGAGGGTCATACAAGCCGCCGCCGATGTCGATAAGGCTCTCGTGTTCGGTACGTCACCGGCGCGTGGTGCGGAGCGCACCGACGGCACCCGGATCACGATCCGGGTGCGGCGTTAACCAGTCAGGAGCAGTCTCCATGCGTCGTCTCGCGTTCACGCTCGTCTCGCTCGGCCTCGTCGCCGCCTCGGCGGCTCCCGCCCTGGCCTCTTCGCCGCCTCGCTCGGTGCGCCTCGTCTCGGGCGGCGCCGGGTCGCAGATCGCGGCGCCGGGAGGCATGGCGGCGAAGGGCACGCGGACGGTGTTCTCGACGGACGAGAAGCTGCTGCCGGCCGACACGAACGCAACGCCCGACCTGTACGCCCGCGACGCCGACGGCACCTTGCAGCTCGTCAGCTCGGGCGCCGGCACGGACACGCCGGTCTTCCGCGGCATCAGCCCGGACGGCGAGCGCACCTGGTACACGACGACGCACGCCGACCTCCCGGCGAGCGACAGCGATTCCAGCGTCGACGTCTACGAGCGGCGCCGCAACGGCCAGCTGCGGCAGATCAGCGTCGGGAACGGCGCCTTCGACGCCACCTTCCTGGGCGGATCGGCCGACGGCGACCACGTCCTGTGGAGCACCGCCGAGACGATCACCGCGGCGGGCGACGCCGACGTGACGCCCCTCAACGACCTGTTCGACCGGCGCGGCGACGGAACGTTCCGCCTCGTGACGCCGAACACGGCCGTGGCCGTGACGGCAGACCCGACGCGCCACGCGCTCAGCGACGACGGCGTGCTCGCGTCGTTCTCCACGACGGAGGATCTGGACAACGCCAAGGACGGCGATCTCACGCTCGACACCTATAGCGTTCCGACGCTCGGCGGCAGCTACACGCTGCTGACGCCCGGCACGACGACGCCCACCTCGGCCTTCGTCAACAGCTCCGGCACGCTCGCGTGGTTCGTCACCGCCGACCCGGTCGACCCCGACCTGGACACCGACACCGTCGACGACGTCTACGAGCGCGACAGCGACGGCGTCACCCACCTGCTCTCCGGCGGCGCCTCGAGCGACCCGGCGACGCTGGTCGGCGCGATGGACGACACCAGCAGCACGGTCTTCAGCACCGCCGAGGCGCTGCTGCCGACCGACACCGACGGGGCCGGCGTCGACCTCTACGAGCGCCGTGACGACGACACGCTGCACCTGATCTCGGGCGGCACGACCGGCGCGGCGGCCTCGTTCATCGGCGAGAACGCGGACGGCTCGATCATCTTCCAGACGTCGGACGACCTCCTGCCGGCCGACACGGACGGCGGTACCAGCGACGTGTACCTGCGCAAGCACGACGGCGTGCTCGTCCTGCTCACGCCCGACACGCCCGGCGCGCTCGGCGTCGTCCACCCGGGCGCCGCGATTCCGGGCACGCTGCCGCGGACGGTGTTCACGACCACCGTCGATCTGCCCGGCACCGGCGACACGAACGGGATGTCCGACGTGTACGAGGCCCTGCCCGACGGTGCGCACCTGCTCGCGCCGGGGGCAGCCAGCGGCACGAACTTCACCGTCAACCAGGCCGCCGACGGATCGCGGATCTCGTTCCTGACGGAGTCGCCGCTGGCCGGTACCGGCGACGCGGACGACGCGCAGGACGTCTACGAGGCCGACTTCGCGATCCCCACGTTCTCGGGCATGGTGACCGTGGCCGGCACCGGCAAGGTCGGCTCGACGCACAAATGCACCGCGCCGACGGTGATCGGCGAGGCCGCGACCGCCTCGTTCTCATGGTTGCGCGATGCGACTGCCATCAAGGCCGCCGTCACCGCGAGCTACCGGCCGGTGGCGGCCGACGCCGGGCACCAGCTGCGCTGCCGGGTGACCGCGACCAATCCGATCGGCAGCGGCGCGATCAACTCCGCGCCCCGCGGCATCGCGCCCGTCGCCGCGGCGAACAGGCTGGCCGGGTTCCCGATCGTGGGCCTGAAGCTGACCTGCACGACGTTCGCAGGCGCCGCCTCGACGCGGTACGCGTGGAAGCGCGGCACCCGCTCGGTCAAGGGCCGCACCGCGCGCACCTACAAGATCGGCAGGTCCGACCTGGGCAAGCGCCTCACGTGCACCGCGGTCGGCCGCACCGGCGTGCTCAGCTCGACCGCCACGCTTCGGCTGACCGTGCCGAGCCGGTGCGTCGTCCCCGCCGTCCGCGGCCTGACGCCGCTGGCCGCCAAGACCCGGCTCGGGAATGCCGGCTGCCGCAGCACGACGACGAAGGTGAGCGGTTCCGGGGTCGCCCGGGGCCTCGCGCTGAGCACCTCGCCGGGCAAGGGCGCAAAGCGCGCCAACGGCGCCCGCATCACGATCAGGGTCCGCCGCTAGCCGAGCACCTACCATGGCGGGCATGGACGATCAGCAGATTCACGAGCACATCGAGAAGCTCGTCGCCGAGGAGCACGAGCTGTGGCAGCGCGCGTCGGGCGGCAACGGCACCGAGGACGACCGGCGCCGCGCGGAGGCACTGAAGGTGCAGCTCGACCAGTGGTGGGACCTCCTGCGGCAGCGCCGCGCACGCGAGGAGGCCCACCTCGATCCGGCCGACATCAGCATGCGTAAGGCGGACGAGGTCGAGGGCTACCGGCAGTAGCCCTCCGGGGTCGAAAACCGGGCGCTACCATCAACGGTCCCGACCAAGGAGCGCGCGCCCGTGTCCTCGACCCCGAACCTGACGCACCTGCCGGCCCTCGACGCCCACGACCGTGACGCGATCGGCAGTGAGCTGCAGGCCACCCTGGTCGACCTGATCGACCTGGCCCTGGTCGGCAAGCAGCTCCACTGGAGCGTCGTCGGGCCGCGGTTCCGCAGCGTGCACCTCGAGATCGACGTGCTGGTCGACTCGTGGCGCGAGATGTCCGACGTGGTCGCCGAGCGCGCCGTCGCGATCGGCGAGTTCCCCGACGGCCAGGCAGACGCGGTCGCGGCCAGCGAGGAGCTGCGCAAGGTCGCGCGCGGGCCCGTCGAGGACGACGCCGTGCTGCGCGAGCTGGCCCGTCGCGTCGCCGAGGCCGCCGAGCGTGCCCGCACCCGGATGGACCGCCTCGGAGCGCTCGACCAGGCGTCGCAGGACGTGCTGACCGATGTCGTGCGCGAGCTCGAGAAGCAGCTGTGGATGATCCGCGCGCAGCACAAGCTCGCCTGACGCGCGGCTAGCTGCCGAGCACTGCCAGCAGCGCGTCGCGCTGCTCGATCCAGCGCGCCTCCTGGAGCGCGCGGGCCTGTGGCGCGCGGGCCCGCAGCTCGGCGTGGCGCACCAGCGCGTCGCTGACGCCGGCGGCGATCGCCGCCGCGGTGTTGGCGACGTGGATGGCGTGCGGGAACAGCGCGTGGTTGATCGGCAGGTCGGAGATCACGAGCGGCCGTCCGTGCCACACCGCCTCGCACGCCACGCGCATGACCGACTCCGGCTGCGTGGTGAGCGCGAGCACGACGTCGGCGTGGTTGATCGCCTCCACGTACGCGGCATGCGAGAGCCGGCCGTGGAACCGGGCGCCCGGCGGCGCACCGTCCAGCACCGACTGCGGCAGCCGGTCGACCGCCCCGCAGAAGTCGAGCACCACGCCCGGCAGCAGCCGGAGCGCGGCGACCGCCTCGCCGATCGGCTCGTCGTGGGAGAAGTACCCCGGCACGAGCACGTGCGGCTCGGCGTGCACCTCGCGCGCTGCCGGCACGCTCTCGAGCGGCGGCGCCTCGTGCACGATCAGCGGCCGTCCCCCCCACGCGCTGACCCGCGCGGCGAGCGCGTCGGAGCAGACCAGCACCGCATCGGCCCGCTTCGCGCACTGCCGCAGCAGCCCGATCCGGCGGGCGGAGCGGCCATCGCCCTTCAGGCCGAACGCGCCGGTGTGCGCGTCGAGCAGGGTGCGCGGCCAGACGGCGGCGAGCGCGAGCTCCGTCGGCGGCACCGTGATGATCCACGGCTTCCGCGAGAGGGGCCGCCGCCAGGGTGAGGAGGTCGCCTCTCCGCCGAGCGCCGCAGCGAGCTCGCGCGCCCGCTCGAGGTTTTGCGGTCGGCCGCAGACGACAACCGGCACCATGGCCGGAGGATACGGTGTCCGACCGCCCCAGAGGGGTTTCGCCCGCGGGTCTCGCTCTTGACAACTACATAGCGACTATGCATAGTGGCTATGTAGTGAGCTCGATCCGCTTCGCCCTCCTCGCACTGCTGGCCGACGAGCCGGCCCACGGGTACGCGCTCAAGCAGCGGTTCGAGCGTCTCGTGGGCGACGTCTGGTCGCTCAACATCGGGCAGGTCTACGACGCGTTGTCGAAGCTGGAGCGCGACGAGCTGATCGAGCCGGCGGCCGCTCGCGAGGGCACCCGCCTGACGTACCGAGCCACCCGCCAGGGCGCGGACGCGGCACGGGCCTGGCTGACCACGCCGCCGGACGGCGCGGATCCGCCTGCGCGCGACGAGCTCGCGATCCGGCTGCTGGTGGCGCGCGTCGCGGCCGGCGGCGACCTGGCTCCGATCCTCCAGCGCCAGCGCGAGGCCGTGATCGTGCGGATCCAGCAGTTCGGCCGCGCGAAGGCGACCGCGGCGGCGGCCGGCGATGACGCCCGCGTCGCCCTCCTCGACCTGCTCCTGCTTCGCACCGACGCCGACGCCCGCTGGCTCGATCTGCTCGAGGCGCGGTTCTCCACCAACTCGAACCCGGAGGGGCGATGACCGCCTTGCTCGAACTCGACGCCGTCTCCCGCTCCTACGCCGACGGCGACGGCTCCATCGTGGCCCTGAACGACGTTTCGCTGGCGGTTTCCGCCGGGACGCTGGTCGTGGTGATGGGCCCCAGCGGCTGCGGCAAGTCGACGCTGCTGGCGATCGCCGGTGGCATCGAGCGGCCCGACGCCGGCCAGGTGCGCATCGACGGCGCACCGCTGTCCTACCGGGCGGCGGACCGCGCGGCCCGGCTGCGCGGGGCGGTCGGCTACGTGTTCCAGGAACGCAACCTTCTCGACGACCTGACGGTGATCGAGAACGTGATGCTGCCGCTCGAGCTCGGGGGCCGGCCCGAGGCGGAGGCGCGCGACCTCGCCCGCACGGCGCTGGCCGACGTCGGCCTGGAAGGTCGCGACTCCGACTTCCCGTCGCGGCTGTCGGGCGGCGAGGAGCAGCGGGTCGCGGTCGCGCGGGGGCTGATCGGCGAACGCCGCATCCTGCTCGCCGACGAGCCGACGGGCGCCCTCGACTCGCTCACGGCCGAGAGCGTCATGCGCCTCGTCCGCGGTCGTTGCGACGCCGGTGCGGTGGCCGTGGTCGCCACCCACGATGCGACGCTGGCCGCCTACGCGGACCGCGTGATCTTCCTGCGCGACGGCGCCATCGTCGGCGCGGTCGCGGAGACGTCGTCGTGAACGGCGGCCGGGCGATCACGCGCCTCGCCCTCCGCGGGGCGTGGCGCGAGCGCCGGGCGATGATCGCGTCGGCGACGTTCGTCGCGATGGCCCTCGCCCTCGGCATCGTGGCGATCGGCTGGCGGGACGGCGGATCGGAGCCGCAGGTGCGGGTCGTGGTGCACGGCCGGCCGGGCGCGGTCGAGACCGAACCGCCGGCCGTGCGATCGGGTCCGGCCGGCGCGGTCGCGGTGACGGCGTTCGGAGATGCCTACACGGCCCTGATACAGGCCAGCGACCTGCGCTGGCGACCGGCGGGACGGATCGCCGGCACGTCGTTCACGGTGCCCGGCGGGTCACGGGTCGTGACGTATCGCCAGGCTCCGATGCGGCTGCTGGCCGGTGGCCGCGCCGTGGACGTGACGACGGCCGACCTCGACCCGCGCGCCTCGCACGCCGACGTCGGCATCGCCGTCACCAGCGGCCGCCGGCCGACCGGAGCCGATGAGGTCGCCGTCTCGCACGACGTCGCCTCGGCGCTTCGGGTGCGCCCGGGCGACGAGGTCACGTTCGTGTCTGGACCGATGGCGGGACGGCGGACCCGTGTGACCGGGCTGGTCGTGGAGCGCGGCCCGAATGCTCCTTCGTCGATCGCCCTGCTGTCGCCCGACGCGCTGCTCGGCACGATGCACGATCGCGTGTTCGAGGCCTCTATCCCCGGGCTGCAGATCGCCGGAGGGAGCGGCGGCGGCGGCACCGTCAACCAGTCTGACGGCCCGGCGAGCGGCTCGCTCGAGGTGAGCTACAGGGGGCCCGTGACCGTCGGGGCGTGGGGCCTCGCGGTCGCGCTGTACCTCGGCACGATCGAGAGCCTGGCGATGTTCCTGCCGTTCCTGCTGGCGACCGCGATCCTGGCGGCGGGCATGCAGCGACGGGCCCGCGAGCTGCGTCTCCTGGTGCTCGCGGGAGCCGGGCCGGCGGCCCTCGCTCGAGCAGCCGTCGTCCGCGGCCTCGTGATCGCGGTCGTCGCCGCCCCGATCGCGATCGCGATTGCGATCGTCGTGAGCCGGATGGCCGATACCAGCCTCTCGCTGGGATGGCTCTCGCTGACGATTCCGTTCGTGCCCGCCGTCGTGGCCTGTGTCGCGGCGAGCCTGGAGGCGGCCCGCGTCGCGCAGCACGCCGGACGCGACGCGAGCTACGAGCCCGTCACGCTGCGCCGCTCGCTGGTGCGCGGAGGTATCGCAGTCGCCGCTGCCGTGCTGATCCCGCTGCTGGCCGCCATGATCGTCGGCGCCTCCTGGCTCGCCGTGATCGGCCTGCTGGCAGCAGTCGTCGCCGTGCGGTTCCTGGCGCCGGTCGCGGTCTGGTTGCCGGGCCTGCTGCCGCTCCCTCGGGGCGCGCGCGCCGCGGCGCGATCGGTGGCACGTGCCCGGTGGGTGTCGGCACCGGCCGCGTCGGGTGTCGCGCTCGCATCGGTGCTCGGCCTGCTGGTGCTGGTCGCCTCGACGTCGAGCACCTACGCGTCGTCCCACGTGCCGCGGCTCGACGTCGTGGCCATCCTGCCGGGCACCCTCGCAGACGCGGCCGGGTCGGCCATCGCGCCCGAAGCCGTGGTCCGCGGGCTCGTGCCGGACGCCGTTGCGACCGTGCCGATCTGGCGCACCGACGTGTGCTCCGGTGACGCCTGCACCGGCTTGGACGCCTGGGCGATCCGCCCGGCCGACGCAGACGCCGTCGGCATTGGCGGTACGCGCCTCGGCACCACCGCGGCGCCGGCAAACCTGCACGCGAGCGACCCTCACTGGCCGGCGCTGGTTCCGGGCATCTTTGCGGCCGCCACCGGCACGCCGGCCGGCACGCCGTCGTGGCTGATCCGGCTGCCGCGCGACCTGTCGGCCTCCGAGGCGCGGTCGCTGAGCCGCCGCGCTCGCGACGCGGGCCTGGAGCTGGCGGCCGGGGATCGTGATCCGACCGCGATCGACGGCCTGACGGTCCGGGGCCAGCTCGCGATCAGCGGGATCACGGCGCTGCTCGCGCTCGGGTTCGGCGCCGCGGCGACCATCCTGGTTTTGGCCGAGCGGCGGGAGGAGACGCGGCGGTTGCTGCTGGCCGGTGGTCGCCCGCGTGATTGCCGGATCGCGGCGGCCTTCACCGCACTCGTGCTGGGAGCGGCCTCGGTGCTGTTGTCGGCCCTCCTGTTCGGCCTGGTCACGATCGCCGCCGCCGTGGCGGGCGGGCCGGGCGACGGCGGGCTGGCCGCGCTGGTCGCCGCGTTTGCCGGACTGCTCGCCGTGCCGTTCGTGCTCGCGGGCGGCGTCCTGATCCTGTGGCGAACGCCCCGCTCGCTGGGTCGCGCCGGGCGCTCGGTGCGTGACGCTTCGACCGCTCTCCGCTGATCCCCGTCACCCGACCGCGGCCGCGGGTGGCTCACAGAGCCGGGCCGTCCGGCGCGACCCCTGCTACGGGCGACGCGGCCCGATCACGGGAATCGCCGCCACGATCCGGTCGGTCTCGGAGACATCGAACTGCTCCGGGTCGAAGGGCCCGTCGAGCCAGCCGAGCAGCTCCGCGTGATGCTCGTGGGCCGGGTCGGCGATCGCGGCGACCAGGTTCTCGTAGCCCCACGGGCCACCGCAGTCGTCGGGGGGCCCGGCGCGGCGCCCGTCGGTGCACCGGATGCGCGCGTCACCGTCGGCCCGTACGGCCTCGACCCGGATGCGGTGGACCCAGCCGTCGCCGAAGTCGTAGCGCAGCTCGAGCTCGTCGCCCTTGCCGCGCAGCAGGTCGCCGACGGCGACCGACTGGGTCGTCGCCGCGGCCTCGTCGTCCTCCATGAACTCGAGCTGCTCGACCGGCGCGTACGACGGTTGCCGGCCGCGGCCCGGTGGAGTGAAGAGGTGCAGGTGGCTGTTGTTCCACCCGAACGACCACAGCAGTGCCTCCGCGAGATCGGCGAGCGAGGCGCCGACCGGCACCTCGAGACGGCGCCAGATCGGCGGGCGGATGTCGTTCAGATCGACGCGCAGCTGCAGCGCGGCCGTCGTACCGCCCGCCGGAGGCGCGAGAGCGAGCGGCGCCGGCCCGGCCGCGACCCAGTCGCGGGCGGCCGCGATCGGGTGGCGCCAGCCGATCGTGGAGGTCGGAGTGCGCTGCAGGCTGCGCTGCAGGCCCAGCACGTGCTCCGGCACCGTCACGCCCCGCGGGGTGAGGTGCTCGACCCGCCAGGCGATCTCGGTCATCGAGCCGAGCACGCTCCGGTTCGCGGTCGCGGCAAGGTGGACGTCCGCCGGATCGAGCGGGCCGAGCGCCGCCCCCGGCAGCCCCTCGTCGCGCAGCGCCGCGACGATCGCCCCGACCACGAACGGACCCGGTGGCCGTAGGTCGGCGGCCCGCACGTCGGCGATGACCACCGAGAAGCGGGTGCCGGCATGGGTGACGAGCAGCCACTTGCGTCCGTCGATCCAGAGCAGGTTCAGGTACCAGTCGTCGTCGCTCGCAGGAGCCTCGACGAGGGTGATGGCGCGGCCGCCGAGCAGCTTCCGCGCCTTCGCGGTGCAGCGGAGGATCATCGCCGGCACCGCGCGCCGGCGGGCGGCTCATCCCTGCGATCGCGGATCGGCGACCTGTTCGGCACGGCTGAAGGCTATCGGACGACCCGCCGGCGTCAGACGACCCGCACGCGGCACGTCAGCCCGGGAGCGGCTGCGATGCGCGCATCGGACGTCAGCAGCTCGAGCTGCAACACCTCGGCCAGGGCCACGTAGGTCGCGTCGTACGCCGTCAGGTTCTCCCGTAGGTCCCACATCCGGTCGAGGAGCAGGTCGTGCGGGTACCGGTGCGTGACGATGTCGAGCAGCGCTCTGCGCGCCCCGACCGCCACTGCGTGCTCGATGGCCCCCACCCGGTGCAGCCGCCGAAGCGCCTGGGTGACCTCGACGTCGGCCAGGTGCGGCGCGTGGATGACCGCGCCGTCGAGCGCCTCCAGTGCGGCCGTCGACCGGGACACGAGCGCCGCCACGAGCACCGAGGCGTCGGCGACCAGCTCGCTCACGGTCGCCGTTCGTCGTCTACCGCGTCGAGAATCTGTTCGCGGGTCGGCCCGCGATCGGACGCCGCGACCAGCTCGCGCTGCCGGCGGAGCGCCTCGGCAGGATCGGTCTGCTGGGCGATCCGCGTGAGCTCGCGCCGGAGGTACTCGGGCAACCCGAGGCCGGCAGCGGCGGCACGCTGGCGGAGGGTCGCATACGTCGCGTCTGCGAGATCGCGGATCTGCACCGTCTTCGGCATAGACGCAGACTAACATGCACTTCTGCATGCCGATCGACGGACTCCGCACCGCCGCGGTCGCCCGGCGGCCCACGTCACATAACGAATCCGCTTGTGCGACGGCCGCCTGACAACGACCTCACGTATTTCAGGCTGCCTTCCGCCCTCAGTAGGGTTGCAACCAAGCGACGACGACGGATGGATGGCGGACATGGGTCGATTCCGGCACCTGGTGCTGGTCATGGTGGCCCTTGGGGCCGCCTTCGGTGGAACGACGGCCTCGGCGGCCGACACGGTGGTCGGGTTCGAGGACCAGGCGGCCGGGACGGCGATCGGAGCGCAGTACTCGGCGCTCGGCGTGCAGCTCGATCCGCCGTCCTCCCTGACGGTGGCGACGGGCGGGCCGGGCGTGCCGCCGGTCGCACCCCACGCCGGTACGAAGCTGCTGCGGGCAACCGATCACACGTGCGCGCCGGGCACGTTCGTCACGTTCACCGGCCTCTTCTCGTCGCCGCGGACGACGGTCGGCATCTGGGTGCACGACCCCTTCACGAGCGACCCCGACGCGCACGACGTGACGCTGCAGGCGTTCAACGCGGCCGGCGCCTCCGTCGGCCTCACGAGCGCGTCCATCACCAGCGGTCTCGGGTGGCAGCAGCT
The DNA here is from genome assembly GCA_038321545.1 of Gaiellales bacterium. Taxonomy (GTDB): domain Bacteria; phylum Actinomycetota; class Thermoleophilia; order Gaiellales; family F1-60-MAGs149; genus VFJZ01. The sequence goes on along the minus strand of JBBQFB010000054.1, from coordinate 3,995 downwards.
GTTGCTGATCGCCGTCCCCGGCACGACGTTCGACCACTTCACCGTGTTCGCCGGCAGCGGCCTGTGCGACATGCTGTTCGACGACCTGTCGTTCGATCCACCCGCGGGAGGAGCGCTTCCCGCCGTCACGTGGGAGGGCGCCGCCACGACGCCCGTCTCGGTCGAGCGCGGCGCCGCCACGCCGACGACGCTGACGCTGCGCCGCACGGGCGGCTCGACCGGCCGGGTCAACCTGACCGTCGTGCCGGCCAGCCTGCCGACGGGCGTGACCGCGACGGTGAGTCCGGTGCAGGCCAACGGCTCCGACCTGCGCAGCCCTGTCATCGTCACGCTGACGGGCGCGGCGAACGCGCCTCCCGCCGGCCCGGTCGCGGTCACGCTGCGCGCCACGGCGGTCGACTCGACCGCCGGAACCGGCACGGTCGACACCACGTTTCCGGTCGTCGTCCGGCCCCCGTTCGTCTCGCTCGAGCTGGCCGGCCCGGCACCCACCCTGTACCGCTCCGACGTGCAGACGGTCGCCGCGACGCTGACGCGTCACAGCCTGTCGACCGGCCTCGTGACGCTGACGGCGACCGGGCCGGCCGGCGTGACGCTGACCGTCACTCCGGCGACGGTGAACGGCTCTGCGGCGACGACCCCGATCAGCATCGGCGTCAAGGTGGACACGTTCGCCGACCGCGCTCCGGCCGGCGCGATCACCCTGACGGCGACGACCGCTGATCCGGCCGCCGCACCCCCCGCGACGCCCGCGCAGCTGGTGATCGCCGCGCCGGTGCGGGTGCCGGAGCTGAAGGTGAGCCTCGTGCGGCCGTTCCATCTCGTGCTGCGCGCCGGCGCCGGAGTCTCCCGGGTCGACGCCGACATGGAGGCGATCGACCTGCCGCCGGGCACGATCGTGACGTCCGGCCTCGAGGACGCGCCGACCGACATCGACATCGACGCGAGCCCGACTACTTGGAACTCGTCGACCGGCACGGTGCTGTTCAAGGCCAACCTGAACGCGCGCACGGGCATCGCGAAGTCATCGACGGGTATTGCGACCGTGTTCGCCCGCGCTGTCGTGCCCGGGCACGGGAACGTGTTCGACCGGTCGTTCGTCGAGCTGACGGTCGTGCCGACGATCCGCTACGCCCTCGCCGCCCGCGGAATCGAGGTCACGCAGGGCACGCAGGCGATCGGTCCGACGGTGTGCTCGTCGATCCCGACCCGGAACCTGGGCCACATCGACTCGTCGGTGCCGTACACGGGCGTGCGCCTGGTCGAGCGCGACCTGACGGTGGCGCGCGTGTACGTGTCGGCCTGGATGCTGACGAACGCGAAGTCGCTGCCGAACGTCGGCGTGCGGCTGCATGGCTTCCGCGGCGGGAGGGAGATCGCAGGCAGTCCGCTGAGCCCGTCCGCGGCGCCGGCCGGCATCACGCCCGGCGATCTGGACTGCGTGACGACGGACGACCGCACGAAGCCGGCGAACGTCTACACGTACGTGCTGCCGCCGGCCTGGACGTACGGCAGCGTCACGTTGCAGGCCGAGATCCTGCCGATCTCGCCCACGTCGACGGGCTCGGTGCTGGACGAGTGCGGCAGCCTGTTCTGCCAGACGTTCAAGCGCTTCACGCTGCGGTCGATCGGTTTCAACCGGATCCGGTGGCCCGGCATCATGCCGATCCGGGTGACGGCGAAGGGCGTCGGGCCGGGATCGGCCGATGCCGCGCTGTACCCCGCCCGCATGATCAGCCCGGGTGAGCCGTACCTGTTCAGCTACCAGGGCGACGTCGACATCTCGAGCCTGATGGACCTCGCCGACTTTGCAGCGACGAGCCCCCCGTTCGCGAGCCTCTCGCGCCGTGACATCGTCGAGGGCGGGGCCGCCCAGGAGGTGCAGTTCTGGGCCCGGGTCCTCCCCGGCAGGTCGATCGTGACCGGCATCGTGCCTCCGGTGGACGGCATCGCCGGCGTCGCGAACGGCCGCACCATCGCCGATCTGCCTGCCAGCAACGGGTTCTCGCCGCGACCGTCGATGATCGCGACGACCAGCCGGCCGCTGACGTCGATCACGCACGAGCTGTCGCACATTCTCGGCCGCCGGCACGCGGGCCAGAATTGCAACGGCACGAGGCCGGGCGACGACCAGGAGGGCGAGCAGTGGCTGCCTGACGACCAGGGCTTCCTGCAGGGCGTCGGCCTCGACCTGTGGGGCATCGCGAAGTCACCGGGCTTCACGGCCTCGGCGGCGACGCCGTACCGCGTGATCGCACGCAACCTGCCGGGGTCGGCGGCGGAGTTCTTCGACTTCATGAGCTACTGCGCCGCGACGGACGAGGTGCCGAGCGCGACGAACTTCCCGAACACGTGGCTGTCGCCGCGCGGCTGGAACGCGGAGGTCGCGTCGCTGGAGGCCTGGACGAAGAAGACCGGCGGCGCGATCGGCGTGGCTCCGCAGCTGGCGACGGCGACGACACCGGTGCTGACGGTGGGAGCGATCGGACGGGGCGCGGTCGCCGCGATCCTGACCGTCCGCCCGGCGATCGGCTCGGCAGCCCCGGCCGGCACGACGGGCCCGGTGCTGGTCGGCTACGGCGCGGCGGGCACCGAGGTGACGCGCGCGGCGGTGACGGACGAGGTGCTGGACGAAACGGGCCTGCACTCGTACACGGGCTCGGTGCTCGCACAGGGCGTCGTGCGCGTTGCAATCGTCGACCAGGGCGGCGCGTCGCTGGGTGATCGCGCGCAGTCGCTGCACGCACCGACGGTGGTCGTCACCTCTCCGAGGGCGGGGTCGACGGTCGGTGGATCGAAGGCCGTGAGGGTGGCCTGGACGGCTGCCGACGCCGACGGCGACAAGCTGGCCGCGACGGTCGACACGTCGGCCGATGGCGGCCGCACGTGGCGGCTCATCTACCAGGGTTCGGGCTCTTCGACGACGCTGCCGGCGGCGTACTTCGCCGCCGCGACGAACGCGCGGATCCGCATCACGGTGAACGACGGCTTCCGTACGGCGGTGGCGGTCTCGGGACGCTTCCGCGCGCTGCGGGCGCCGGCGTCGGTGCACATCGACAGCCCGCAGGCCGGCGCGAGGTTCGACTCCGACGGGTCGATGTCGCTGATCGGCTCCGCCACGACGCTGGCCGGGCCGGTGGCGTCCGGCAAGCTGGTGTGGCGGCTGGACGGACGGCAGATCGCACGCGGTGCGAAGGTTGCCGTGCGGAACCTCCCGCCGGGCCGTCGCGTGCTGACGCTCGGTGTGACCGGCGATCCGAAGGCGATCGCTCGCGAGACGGTCGTGATCCGCGCCGTCACGCCGCCGTTCCTGAAGGTGACGCTGCCGACGCGCGTCGGCCGTTCGGCGAGGTTCGTCTCTGTCCGGCTGAAGTCGGGCACGAAGGCGACGATCCGCGTGGCGGGGAAGCGCGTGACGATCAAGGCCCGGAAGACCGTGACGCTGCGGGTGCCGGTCAAGCCCGGCCGCGGCGAGGCGGTGCTGGTGTTCACGGCGCATGCGCTGGGTGCTGACTACTCGTTCACGCGGGTGGTGCGCCGGCCGTAGGCAGCAGGTGGGTCAACCCGGGGCGATCGAGAACGGCACCACGACCGGCTCGAGTCGCTCCGGGTACCCGTCGGCCTCGTACGCGGTGACGAGTCCGACGAGCCGGGGGACGCACAGCGGCCACGGGTCGAGCTCGACGGCGCCGAGGCCGTCGACGCGGAAGTGGATGCCGGAGACCGTGCCGGACTCCGGCTCCTCGAAGCAGAAGTCGAACGCGATGCCGTCGACCAGGGCCGTGATCGCGTCGGCCGCCTTGCCGTCGGCCTCGGAGACACCGGCGGCAGCGTGGAGCGCCGGGAGCTGCGCCTCCATCTCGGCGCCGGCCAGGTGGTCGCCGACGAGGCGCCGCACGTGGAGGCCGACGACGAGGTCGACGACCGGCTCGACCCCGCGCGGCCGGAAGCCGCTGCGCTGGATCTCGATCCAGCGCTCGCGCGGCGTCTGCAGC
>JBBQFB010000053.1:0-19800 GCA_038321545.1 Gaiellales bacterium | reverse complement strand
GTAGGTCGGACGAGCAGCCGGGTCGGATCGCAGACGCTAGGCGTGCGCGGGTGCAGCGGCGGCGGCGTGCAGCTTTGGTCGGAGGCCGTGACCAGCCGCATGCGCGGAGGCGACAGGGGGACGTCTCAAATGACAGGCGATGACCCTATCCGCATCCGGTCACACGCTACGCGGATCGGCGCCCAGCTCCGCGAGACGGCCCGCCAGGAACGCCGCCTCGCCCGGATTCGTCGTCCCGACGATCGCGGCCCGATACGCGTCGGCGGCATCCGCGGCGCGGTCGAGGCGGCGCAGCACGTCGGCGCGCGCGGCCTGCAGCGGGGCGAACCCCGGCAGGTCGCCGGCCAGCCCGTCGAGCAGCGGCAGCGCAGCCTCCGGGCCGTCGGCGAACGAGATCGCGACGGCGCGGTTCAGCGCCACCACCGGTGTCGGCACCATCGTCTCGAGCACCTCGTACAGCGCCGCGATCTGTGGCCAGTCGGTCTCCGCCGCCGTCGGCGCGGCCGTGTGCAGCGCGGCGATCGCGGCCTGCACGCCGTACGGGCCGGGCTCCCTCCGCAGCGCCTCGACCACGAGCGCCTGCCCCTCGCGCAGCAGCGCCCGGTCGTACCGGGACCGGTCGTGCGCGGCCAGCGGCACCAGCCGGTCGCCGTCGAACCGCGCCGCGCGCCGGGCGTCGGTGCAGAGCAGCAGGGCCAGCAACCCACGCGCCTCGGGCTCGTCGGGCATCAGCCGCACCAGCAGCCGGGCGAGTCGGATCGCCTCGTCGCACAGATCGCCGCGCACCGGCTCCGGCCCGGCGGTCGCGACGTAGCCCTCGTTGAACAGCAGGTACACGGTCCCCAGCACGCCGTCCAGCCGCTCCGACAGCAGCTCGGGCGGAGGGACGCGCAGCGGAATGCCCGCCTCGCGGACGCGCCGCTTCGCACGCACCAGCCGCTGCGCCACGGTGGTCGGCGCGATCAGCTGGGCGCGAGCGATCTCCTCGACCGTCAGTCCCGCGACGATGCGCAGCGTCAGGGCGACGCGAGCCTCCTCCGCCAGCGCCGGATGACAGCAGCCGAACAGCAGGTCGAGCCGCTCGTCGCCGAGCTCTGCGGGGACGGGACGGCCCGCCCGCCGGCCCGACTCCTCCGCCGTCCGCTCCCGGTCGGCGCCGACCCGCTGCCGGCGGATCACGTCGATCGCGCGGTTGTGCGCGGTCCGCACGATCCACGCACCGGCCTCGTCGGGCACGCCGTCGCGGGGCCAGCGAACGAGCGCCGTCGCGAACGCGTCCTGCACCGACTCCTCCGCCAGGTCGAGGTCGCGGAACGACCGCACGAGGACTCCGACCGCGCGCCCGAACCACGCCCGGTGGATCTCGGCGACCCGGTCGGTGACCTCGCGAGAGCTCACTGAGTGGTCGTCGGCAGCGCCATCACGGGGCGCACCTCGATCGAGCCGAAGCGCGCGTTCGGGATCCGGGCGGCGGCGTCGATGGCCTCCTGCTCGGTCTCGCAGTCGTCGAGGTAGTAGCCCCCGAGCTGCTCGCGGGTCTCGGCGAACGGCCCGTCGCTGACCGTCATCCGGCCCTCGCGCACGCGCACCGTCTTCGCCGTCGCGACCGGCTTCAGCGGCGCGCCGCCCTGCATGATGCCCTGCGCCCGGATGGAGTCGCTGAACGAGAGGTACTCCCCGATCAGCGCTCCGCTCTCGGCCTCGCTCAGCGTCGCCCAGTGGGACTCGGGACCGTAGATCAAGAGCAGGTACTGCACGGAAGTCCTCCTTCGTCGTCGTCAGCGTACTGACGAACGGCGGGGCGCGGAATCGACAGCGCATGGGCGCCGCGCGGCATACTCCGGAGGTGGTCAACCTCACCCGCATCTACACGCGCGGCGGCGACCTGGGGGAGACGAGCCTCGGCGACGGCCGGCGCGTCTCCAAGGCCAGCGCCCGCATCGCCGCATACGGCACCGTCGACGAGCTCAACGCCCAGATGGGCGTGCTCCGCACGGTGGAGCTGCCCGACAGATGGGACGCGTGGCTGGCGCGAATCCAGAACGAGCTGTTCGACCTCGGCGCCGACCTGTGCGTGCCGGAGGAGGAGCGCTCCGACCGCTCGTCCGAGCGGGAGCGCACGCGGCTGCGCGTCGACGCGAGCCAGGTGGCGTGGCTCGAGGCGCGCTGCGACGAGGTCAACGACAAGCTGCCGCCGCTGACGTCGTTCATCTTGCCGGGCGGCACGCCGGCCGCCGCGCAGCTGCACGTCTGCCGCACGGTGTGCCGCCGTGCCGAGCGCGAGATCGTCGCGCTGGCGGCCCACGAAGCAGTGAACCCCGAGGCGACGGCCTACATCAACCGGCTGTCGGATCTGTTGTTCATCCTCGCGCGCGGGGCGAACCCGCCGGGGGTCGAGCCGCTCTGGCAGCCGGGCGCCTCACGGTCCGAATAGGGTCGTGCCGTTAACACGTTCTTCGCAGAAGCATCACGACCTTGCAACTTGTCTTGTGCGGGCCTGGGACGTATATTGGAGCCAAGTCGTTCGAACCTTGTGACAGACCTTGTTACAGGCCCGGTCGACAACATACAGAGAGAAGCTCACCCTCCTCTCCTCCCATACTCCTTCCCACGCAGAGCCCGGCCTTGTGCCGGGTTTTGCGTGTCCTGGGAGCGTTGCGCGCGGCGTCAGGAGACGATCTTGAAGGTCTTGCGTGCGCCGTCGCAGGCCGGCGGGATCCGGTCGGCGCCCTCGCCCGGCGCCCAGTTGCAGCGCAGGAAGTACTGCGTCTTGCCCTTGAAGCCGAGGATCATCTTCGATCCGCTGCCGTCGGTTCCGGTGAGGTCGTAGCTGTAGGCGTCCATCGGACCGAGCTTCGCGCGCTGGGACTTCGTGATCTTGAGGTCGGACGCCCGCGCGATCGCCCGCACCGTGGCATCCACGAACGGCGTGAACTCGTCGGGCTTGTACGACTCGTACGGGCGCTTGATCGCGTACTCGGACACGACCAGCAGGTTCGTCTCGTCCATGCCCACCGTGGTGGAGAACTTCGGCGGCCGGTCCTTGATCTCGCGCGACGCGGCCTTGAAGCCGGCGATGAAGTCGCGCGGGTACGCGAACGTGAAGCTCGCGTCGGGGCTCGTGTACGTGATCTCCTTGGAGGGTCCGCCACAGGCCGCGAGCAGCAGGCCGGCGACGGCGACGAGCAGGGCACGGACACGCATCGCCGGGATGGTATCCGCACGGTTCCACGTATGCTTGGGCGCGTATGGAGACGAGGATCCGCGTGGTCATCGCCAAGCCCGGGCTCGACGGGCACGACCGGGGGGCGAAGGTGATCGCCCGCGCGTTGCGGGATGCCGGTATGGAGGTCATCTACACCGGCCTCCACCAGACGCCCGAGCAGATCGTCGAGACCGCGATCCAGGAGGACGCCGACGCCGTCGGCATCTCGATCCTCTCCGGGGCCCACATGACGCTCGTCCCACGCATCCTCGAGGGGCTGAAGGCGGCCGACCTCGCCGACGTGCTCGTGATCGTCGGCGGCACGATTCCGGGCGAGGACGCCGACGAGCTGCGCCGCCAGGGTGTGGCCGAGATCTTCACGCCCGGCACGTCCACGACGGCCATCGTCGACTACCTCCGCGCGCACGTGGGCACGGGGGTTTGATGTCGATTGACGTTCGCCGCGACGGCCGCGTCGCGCTCCTCACGATCAACCGGCCCGAGGTGCTGAACGCGCTCTCGACCGAGATCCTGGAAGAGCTGTACTCCGAGGTCACCGACCTCGCGCGCGATAACTCCGTCGGCGCGATCGTCCTCACCGGCGCCGGCGACCGCGCGTTCATCGCCGGTGCCGACATCGCCGAGCTGGCCACGAAGACCCCGCTCGAGGCGCGCGCGTACGGCGAGCTCGGCCAGGACATCGCACACCGCCTGGAGACCATGCGCAAGCCCACGATCGCGGCCGTCAACGGGTACGCGCTCGGCGGCGGCTGCGAGATGGCGCTGGCGTGCGACATCCGGCTTTGCTCCGAGAACGCCGTGTTCGGCCAGCCCGAGGTGAACCTCGGGATCATGCCCGGCTGGGGAGGCACCCAGCGCCTCGCGCGCACCACCTCGCTCGGGTTCGCCAAGGAGATCGTCCTGACGGGCCGCATGGTGCCCGCGCAGGAGGCGTTCCAGCGCGGCCTCGTGCAGGCCATCCACCCGCAGGCCGACCTGCTCCCGAAGGCGCTCGAGATGGCCGCCGAGATCGCAGCGAAGAGCCCGGTGTCGGTGGCCTACGCCAAGGAGGCGACCAACCGCGCGCTGCACGGCGATCTCGGCGCGAACTTCGTGCACGAGGTCGACCTGTTCGCGATCCTCTTCTCGACGGAGGACGCGAAGGAGGGCCTGCAGGCCTTCACGGAGAAGCGCCCGCCGCGCTTCATCGGCAAGTAGCCGCGGCCGCGATCGTGGCGGCGTGGATCGCCGCCGTCGCCTCCAGCGACGTGCCGTAGCCGCCGGCCAGCGTCACGCAGACCGGGATGCCGGCCGCGCGCAGCGACGCGAGCGCGCGCCGGTCGCGCTCCGCGAGGCCTTCGAAGCTGAGCGACAGCCGCCCGAGCGCGTCACCCGCGTACGGGTCGGCCCCGGCGATCAGCATCGCGAGGTCGTACGGCCCGCGGGCGTGTGCGAACGCCAGCGCCTCGTCGAGCGCCGAAAGGTAGCGCTCGTCGCCGGTGCCGTCCGGCAGATCGATGTCGAGGTCGGACGGCGGGCGCGTGAACGGGTAGTTGCGGGCGCCGTGGATCGACACGACGACCGTGGACGCGTCATCGGCGTAGAGCTCCGCGTTGCCGTCGCCCTGGTGCACGTCGAGGTCGAGGATCAGCACGCGCTGCGCCAGCGCTTCGGCTCGCAGCGCGGCGATCGCGATGGCGACGTCGTTGAACGTGCAGTAGCCGCGGCCGACCCGGTGACCGGCGTGGTGCATGCCGCCGCCGAGGGTGGCCGCGACGCCGTCGGAGAGGGCCGCGCGCGCTGCCGCCGTGGTCGACCCGCAGGCGTGCAGCGCCCGGGCGACGAGCGCCGGCGACCAGGGCAGTCCAAGTCCGGCCAGCTCGCGGCGGTCGAGCAGCCCGAACCGCACGCGGCGCACCCACTCCGGATGGTGCGCACGCCCGATCTCGGCCCACGTTGACGGCGGGCCCTCCTGGACGCTGACCCCGGGGTTCTGGTCGACCAGGCCGCGCACCAGCGCGTACTTGCGCAGCGGGAAGCGGTGGCCCTCCGACACGGGGAACGTGAAGCGGTCGTGGGCGTACGCGCGGAGCACCGCCCGGATCATGCCGCGCTTACGGCGCCATGGCACGCGTCATGCGGTGACGCAGGAGAGGAGGCGGCTCGCGGCGCCGCCGAGATCCTCGTGCTCGAGCCCCGCGTGGTACACGTCCCACGCCGCTCGGTGGTCGCCCTCCAGCGCGTACCGGCCCGCGCGGCCGATCGCGTAGAGGATGCAGGCGGCCGGCGCGAGCGCCCGGGCCAGGCGCCGGTCCTCGAGCCGTGCCACCTCGTCGGCCGCCCGGCTCCAGGCGTCGAGCAGCAGCGCGAGCGGCGTGCAGTCGCCGCGCTCGTACGAGCGGCAGGCGGCGTCGAGCTCCGCTCCGCCGTCGGCCAGCGAGGCCACGCAGGTCGCGGCCGAGGGGGAGCAGCGTCCGTTCAGCGCGCGCCGGATGGCGCCCGCGCGGTCGCCGACCAACAACGCGTCCAGCCAGATCGCCGCGGCGTCGGGCGACCGCGGTGGCTGGGCGACGACGCCGGCGGCCCCGGCCGCGTGCAGCTGCCACGCGCTGGCGCCGGGCGCGATCGACCAGCCCGCGGGAGCCAGCTCGACCAGCGCCGGCCGGCCCGCGACACCCGCCACGGCCGCCGGTGCATGTCGCGGGAGGCGGGGTGCGCACGGGCGCCAGATCAGCTCGGCACGGAGATCGAGGTGTGCGACGCCGGCCAGCTCGGGGCCCGTCGCCTCGACCATCACACGACCGTGCTCGAGAGCGGCCGCGACGCCGGCGACGTCGGCGGCCGGCAGGATCACGCCGGCGGCGCCGGCCGCGGCCGCGAGGCGCGCCGCGTCGACGGCCGCGACGCCCGGCGCGTGGACGAGGACCGTGACGTCGTGCCGGCGACCGCGGGCGGCGGCCACGCGTATCTCACGCGCGCTGGTCGCGACGATGATCAGGTCATCGATCAGATGCCCGGAAAGGGCGAGCAGGCGCCGACGCGCGAGCCGTGCCCCCGACTGACCGGGAAACGGATCGCGGACGGCGATGCGCGGCTTGTGGGCCATCGCCGCTCCGGGCCTGGTCGTCGAGTGGGGTGTGGGAGCCGTCGAGCATCGTCCCAATCGTCGTCCGGCCAGGGCCGCGAACGCAGCCCCCGTCCGGGTGACGACGTCGATGACGTCGCCGTTCGGACGCTAGTCCGAGGACGCGTCGGCGTCGGGACGGAGCGCGCGGAGGCGCTCTTCGGCCGTGCCGAGGATGTCGGCGCAGCGGCGGTGCAGCGCCTCGCCGCGCTCCCACAGCGCGAGCGCGTCCTCGAGCGTCGTTGAGCCGTCCTCGAGACGGCGCACGACCTCGTCCAGCTCGGCGCGGGCCTGCTCGAAGGGCATCTCGTCAACGTTCGTCACTCGCTCGTCTCCTCGACGCGGGTGGTCAGCTTGCCGGTCGCGAGGCGCACCTCGACCAGCTCGCCGGTGCGGGTCGCGGCGGCGCTCCGCAGCACGTGCCCGGCGGCGTCGATGGCGATCGCGTACCCCCGGTCGAGCGTGGCGCCGTGGCCGAGCGTGCGGAGCTGGCGCGCGGCCGCATCGACCCGCGCGCGCTCACGCTCGAGGCGGCGGTCCTGCGTGGTCGAGAGCCGGTCGCGCGTCGTGGCGAGCGAGGCGCGCCGGACGTCGAGGAACCCCTCGGGCCGTTGCAGCACCGGCCGGTTGCCGACGGCGGCCAGCGCTGCGCGCTCCCGCGCGAGGCGGCCGGTGATCGCACGGCGCGCGCGGTCGACCAGGCCGGTCGCGTCGCGGGCGAGGGCCTCGGCGTCGGGCACGATCAGGCGCGCGGCGTGCGTGGGAGTGGAGGCCGCCACGTCGGCGACGAGGTCGGAGAGCGGCGTGTCCTGCTCGTGGCCGATGGCCGACACGACGGGTGTCGAGCAGCCGGCGATCGCCCGGCAGAGCGCTTCGTCGGAGAACGCCGCGAGGTCTTCCAGCGAGCCACCGCCACGGGCCAGCACGATCACGTCGACGCCGGCGTGCGCGTCGAGCCGCGTGAGCGCCCGGACCAGCTCGCGCGGTGCGGCCGCGCCCTGCACGGCGCACTCCACGATCTCGAACCGCGCGGCGGGAAACCTGCGCCGGGCGTTCTCGACGACATCGTGCTTGGCCGCCGCGTCACGGCCGCAGACGAGGCCGATCAGCTGCGGGAAGCGGGGCAGCGGCCGCTTGCGTTCGGCGGCGAACAACCCTTCGGCCGCGAGCGTCGTCTTGAGGCGCTCGAGCCGCGCCAGCAGGTCGCCGAGGCCGAGACGCGCGACGGCGTGCACGCGCAGGGACAGCTCGCCGGTGCGGGTGACCAGCTCGGGCCGGCCGTGGACGTGCACGCGGTCGCCATCCTTCAGCGCCGGCTCGACGCGGTCGTACTGGGTGCGCGGCATCCGCACCTTCACGGCTGCGCCACCCTCGAGATCCTTCAGCGTCCAGAAGGCGAACGCCCAGCCCGCCTGACGCCGGAGCTCGGTGACCTCGCCTTCGACCCACACGTGGGGAAGCCGGCCGATCCAGCTGGAAAGGCCCTGGTTGAAGCTCGCGACGGAGTAGACGTCACGGTCGCCATGGCGCGTCGGGACAGGACGCTCTGGCGAGGCCAAGAGTCGTGCCTACAGGAGGATCTGCGCGGCGATCTCGGGCGTGCAGCCCTGCTTGAGCAGGCGCACCGCCTGGTGCAGGTCAGCGTCGGACCGGGCGATCTGGTCCGCGAGCTCGGCCTCGTAGCCACCACGCTCGAGCTGCTCCCGTCGCCACGCGACGACCTCCTCGAGCACGTCTGGTCGCGTGCGCTGCTTGGTCTGAGTCACACACCGAGTGTAGCCCATGGTGCGGCTGCGACCGGCGGATCGGCCCTCGGCTACCCTCGCCGAGATGGACGAGGAGCGCATCGTCGCGGCGGCCGAGGCGGCCGAGCGGCACGGCGGGCCGGTCGCGGCCGTCCTCCCGATGCGCACCACCGCAGGGGTCGTGCGGTTCGCCTGTGCGCTGCAGCGCGGCGACCAGCTCGCCTGGGTGGTGCTCGACGACGACGGCGTGCCGCTCGAGGTGCCGGGCGAGATCCGGTCGGCCGCCGAGACGATCGCGATCTGCGAGACGGCCGAGGAGTCGGGCGCGATGCTCGCGGCGGTCGAGGCCGACGGTCTCCTACAGCGATCGCTGGAGCTGGTCGGCGACGACGAGACGGTCGCGGTCGCGCTGCGGGCGATGCGCGAGGCGGTGGCGCCGCTGCTGCAGACGGAGGCCGGCGTCCGCGTCGCCGAGCCGGGCTACCTCGACCGCGTCGCCGTCACCGCCGCGATGGTCGGCGACCGCTTCGACTACCTGAAGGACATCGCCTACGGCGTGTCGGCCAAGCTGTCGGGCGCGCCCGGCGAGTCGGGCGAAGCGCTCGCGGAGTCGCTGTGGGCGGCCGTCCGGATCCTGGCGCGCGACGGGGCACCGGACCGGTTCCGCGAGGCGGTGGAGGGCGGCATGGCCGCCGCGCAGGCGTTCGCCGACGACGTGATCGACAACTACGTGATCGAGCTCCCGGCCTAGGCGTTCGGCAGGCCGTCCGTGTCTGCGTCAGGGCGCCGCGGGTACAACTACACGCGTGCTTGAAGACAAGCGACCGGTGGCACCGTCGGCCAGCGTGACCGTGATGTCGTCGGCCGGCCCGCCGATCGCGACGTTGTCGCGGATCCGGAAGTCGGTGCGCGCCGCACTGCCGTCCGTCGCTCCGATCGACCGGACGGTGTCGGCGACTAGGAACGCGGACCCGTCGCCGAGCGGCCGGAGAGCATCTCCCATGGCGTCGCGCGTCCGGCATCCCGCAGCTGTCAGGCGACCGTTCTGGATGGTGAACGACACCATGCAGACGGCGTGCGAGTGGTAGACGATGAGGAAGTAGTCGTGACCGGCCGTCCGCCCGAGGTACCACGCAACCGGCGGTGTGGTCGCGTTGCCGGCGGCCGCTCGATCGTTCGCGCCGAGCGGCAGGGCTGCGAACCGGTCGATCAGCGTCTGGTCGGTCACGACCCGGTCAGCCTGGAAGAACGAGTAGTTCGGCATCCAGCCAAACGCGGGCGCATCCGGGAGCGCGATGGGGTCGCGGACGAGTGTCGACACGTCACCGGAGTTGCGGGAGTGGAGGAGGAGCCGGTCACCGTGGATCTCAATGCGGGCTGCGTCGGCGAGGATTCCGCCGTAGTCGACGTTGTGGCACCCGATGAGGGTCTGCGCGCCGGGACTGGCGGCGAACGATCCGTCCTCCGTCACGCGCCAGGTTCCACCGAGGCCGTTGCAGCCGTCGGATCCCGTCCACGACCCGTCGTTGTCGAACCGCACGATCGGGCGATCCCCGTAGGTGGCCGCGTTGGTATCGATGCCTGCCAGCTGCCACGTGCCGATCACCTGGTCGTGGAACGGGATCGATCCGGTGGTGACCGTCGGCGCGGCAGCCGGTTCGACGGCTGGGTCGCTGCGGTGGCCGGCAACGACGACCACGGCGCCGACGAGCGGCACGAGGAGGGCGAACCCGACCAGCAGCGACCGCCCTCGCCTTCGTTGTACGGGCGTCACGTGCTCGGGGTTGTCGAAGACGGGCACCCCGGCCACGCGGTCGAGCAAGGTCGCGGCCGGCTCGCCGAAGGAGTCTTGCTCGTCACGCAGCAGCTGCTCGAGATGCGCATCGGTGATCATCGCTGTCCCTCCATCGTCGTCCGCAGCACGTCCAGCGCGCGGGCCAGGCGTGAGTGCACCGTGCCGAGCGGGATCTGCAGAGCCGTCGCGATCTCCGGCCCCGAGACGTCGAGCCAGAACCGCAGCGCCACGACGGCGCGCTGGTCGGCGTCCAGTTCCGCCAGCGACGCGCGCACGAACGAGCGCTCGGCCGGGTCCGGGTCGATCCAATCCGGCGCCACGGCGCCGACGGCCCTGTTCGTGGCGCGGGCGTCGCTGCGCGCCAGGTCGAGCGCGCGGTTCACGACGATCCGGCCGATCCACGGTCCGAACGCGCGCGAGTCGTCGAACCGGTCGAGCGCCGCGAACGCCGCCATGAAGCCCTCCTGCGTCGCGTCGTCGGCCAGCGCGCGGGAACCGGTCACGAGCAACGCCGACCGCCAGGCGTTCGTGCCGTAACGCCGGAACAGTTCGGACCGGGCCGACGCCGAACCGGCCAGCGCCTGGCGCACGAGGTCCCGCTCTCCGGTGGTCCTGATCACGCTCTCGGTATACGTCACCAGTCGCGCAAATCCGTCCGCGGACGCGCACCGACTGTCGGCGAAATGCCCACCTATGGCTCGTAAATATGGCAATTCGGGAAGGCGACTGCCATGTTTACGGGCCGTAGCGGCCCCGCACGACCTACGTCGCCAGCTCGGCCGCTCGCTCTGCGAAGGCGTGCCAGCGCAGGTAGTCCTCGGTCGCGTCCGCCGCCGGCTCGACCACGCGACCGCCGCCCGCGGCCTTCGCCACGTCCGCGAGCGACAGCACACCCGCGCCGACGCCGGCCATGGCGGCCGCGCCCAGCGCCGTCGTCTCGGCGGTGCGGGAGACCACGACGGGAATGCCGAGCACGTCGGCCTGGCGCTGCAGCAGGTAGCCGTTCGCCGTCAGACCGCCGTCGACGCGCAGCGCGGTGGGGCGACCGGCCGTTGCGGACATCGCCTCGACCACGTCGCGGACGCGGAAGCAGAGCGCGTCCAGCGCGGCGCGGACGAGGTGGGCGCGTGATGCGCCGGCCGTCAGGCCCGCGAACACGCCGCGCGCGTCGGAGCGCCACCACGGCGCCCCGAGCCCGGCCAGCGCGGGCAGGAAGGCAACGCCGGCGGTGTCGGCGACCGAGCGCGCCAGCGCCTCGGTCTCTGCGGGGTCGGCGAACAGGCCGAGGCCGTCGGCGCCGAGCCAGTCGATCACGGTGCCGGCCGAGAAGACGCCGCCGTCGAGCGCGTAGGTGGTCGCGCCGGCGTGCTCCCACGCGACCACCGGCAGCACGCCCTGCAGTTCTCGCGGCGGCGAGGTGCCCGCGTTCTGGAGCACGAAGATGCCGGTGCCGTACGTGGCCTTCACGGTCCCCGGCTCGAGGCAGCCGTGCCCGGCCAGCGCGGCGGTCTGGTCGACCAGCGCGGCGCGCAGCGGCAGTCCGCACAGCGTCCCGAGGTCGCCCGTCGACGGCCCGATCGCCGGCAGCGAGGCGGGGTCGACGCCGAAGATGCCGCACAGCTCGGCGTCCCACGCCCCGGGAGCCGCCAGCGCCTGCAGCTGCGTGCGCGCGGCCGTCGACGGATCGGTGCGCGCGCCGTCGCCGAGGCGGAGCGTGACGTACGCGTCGAGCGTGCCGAAGCGCGTGCCCTCGGTGACGTCGGCGACGTGCTCGATCAGCCAGCGGATCTTCGTCGACGAGAAGTACGGGTCGAGCGGCAGGCCGCTGCGGCGCTCGACCAGTTCGCCCTGCGCGGCGAGGCGCTCGACGATCGGCTGCGAGCGCCGGCAGCCCCACACGACGGCGTCGGCGAGCGGCTCGGCGGTCGCCGGATCCCACGCCACGACCGTCTCGCCCTCGTTGTCGAGGCCGATCGCGGCGACCCGGTCGGCACCGCCGACCGCAGCCACCACCTCGGTCACCGTCTCCTCCACCGAGCGGATCACCGCGCGGGCGTCCTTCGAGATCCATCCCGGCTGGGGGTGCGTGACCGCGACCCGCCGGTACGCCTCGGCGACCGGCTCGAGGTGGTCGTCGAAGGCCACCGTGCGCGTACCGGTCGTGCCCTGGTCGACGCCGATCAGGATCATCGCGCTACCGCCGCAGACGCTTCCGCGCGCCGTCGTACGCCAGCCGCGCGACATCCTTCACGTCGCCGGCGCCGACGCGCACCTCGCTCCGCCACGCGCCGAGCTCGCCGTGGATGACCAGCTCGCGACCGTCACGGCGAATCGACGTGATGCGGAACGGCAGGTCGCCGATGGGGGAGCGCACCCTCATGCATCCGCCATCATCTCAAGCGCGGAGCGAGCCGCGCGTCGGCCCGCCTCCTCGGCCGCCCCGATCGACCCGGGGTCGTCGCACGGCTGCGCGTACACCGTGCGGATGCCGTCGGTCACGGCGCCGTCGACGTTGCGCAGCGGGACGAGCCCGTCGGCCAGCACCACCGCGTCGCACGCCACCCGGCCGTCGTCGCACACCAGCTCCGCGACCCGGCTGCCGCCGCGGATCGCGATCGCGCGGCCGGTCACGCGCACCGGATCGGCGCCGGCGTGCCGCAGCTCGTGCTCCGCGCGCCGCGCCCAGTCGCCGTCGCCCACGATGGCCGGCCGCAGGCCGACCACGACGCCGGTCTCGGCGAGGTGGCACGCGACGGTCGCCGACACGACGCCGTGCGTGCGGTCGCCGTCGATGCGCAGCTCGGCCCGGTTGCGCGGTCGAGCGCCCGACGCGATCACGAGCACGCCGGCGGTGATGCGGCGGACGCCGTCCTGGCCGAGCGCGACCAGCTCGGCGCCGTCCCAGGTGATTGCCGTCTCGCCGAGGTGCAGCGTCGCGCCCGCGGCCCGGGCGGCGGCCTCCAGCCGGCGGGTGTCGGCGTGGTCGAAGCCGAGGATGCCGCCGCACACCGGGATGCGGTCGACGACCACGGCCGCGCTTCCGATAGCTGCCGCGCAGGCCAGGCCCGTGACGCCGGCGCCGACGATCGCGACCGTCACGGCCACACCTCCTCCGGCCGCAGGCCGCCGTACGCGGAGCAGAGGAACGAGACGCCGGCCATGCAGTACGCGCCCTGGCAGCGTCCGCCGGTGGCCCGTGTCCGCTTGCGCACCGCGTCGAGGGTGCGCGGCGCAACGCGCATGGCGAAGGCCGCTGCGATCTCGGCCGCGGTCACCTGCTCGCAGGCGCAGATCACCTGGCCGTACCGCGGGTCGAGCGCGACCAGCTCCTCCGGCCGTGCGTGGCCGAGCAGGCGGGGGAGGGGCTCCAGCGCCCGCACGGCGTCGCGGCGGTCGTCGTTCACCGGGGCGCCTGCCTCGGCGAG
Organism: Gaiellales bacterium; assembly: GCA_038321545.1. Taxonomy (GTDB): domain Bacteria; phylum Actinomycetota; class Thermoleophilia; order Gaiellales; family F1-60-MAGs149; genus VFJZ01. Next base: position 6,506 of record JBBQFB010000053.1, on the reverse strand, counting down.
CAGATCGCGCACGAGCTCGGCCAGGGCCGGCGAGGAGGACACGCCGGTGGAGCGGATCGCCGCGGCCTGCACGAGGTTCGTCACGTGCTCGTCACGCTCCACGCGGTACACCGGATCGCCGGCCGGGCGGTTGGCGGCGAACACCTTGATGGCGCGCTCGGGCGCGATCGACGGCACCAGGCGCCGGCCTCGCTCCATGATCCAGCCGAGCGTCTCGGCATCGGTGCGCCGGTCGTCGCGATCCTCGTGATTGACCGCCGTCGGGCCGACCAGCACCGAGCGGTTCGTGGTCGGCGTGACGTAGACGCCGCGGGTCACCTCGTCGGGAATGCCGCCGACGATCTTCGAGAACTGCCGGCCCAGGTCACGGTCGAGCAGCCAGGCCTGTCCGAGCCGTGGCCAGCCGGTGAGGGGCTCGCCGCCGGCCAGCTCCGAGACGCGGTCGGCCTCGACGCCCGCGGCGTTGACCACGAACCGCGCGCCGAGCGGCCCCCGGGTGGTCTCGACCAACGTCACGCGATCGCCCTCGCGGGCGAAGCCCGTGACGCGGGTCTCGCGCAGGATCGTGGCACCGTTCTGCGCCGCCAGCTCGGCGTAGCCGACCGTGAGCCGGATCGGGTCGATGATCCCGTCGCCCGGCACGTGCAGCGCGGCGCGCGTGGCCGGCGTGATCAGCGGTTCGAGCCGCCGTGCCACCGCGCCGGGGACGATCTCGGCCGTAACGCCGTTCGCGCGCGCCTCGGCGAGCATGTGCGGCAGTCGTTCCTCCTCCCCGGGCGTGAGCGCCAGGCTGAGCGTGCCGATGCGCTCGAACGGCGTGTCGAGCGAGGCGCAGAGCGCCTCCCACGCGTCGGCCGAAGCCCGGATCAGCTCGGACTCGCGCGTGCCGGGCGTGGTCTCGGCACCGCACGTCGCGATGCCCGAGTTGCCCTTCGAGGCGCCCTCGCCGACGTCGCTCGCAGCCTCGACGACGGCCACCGTGGCACGGGTCAGCGACAGCCGGCGTGCAACCGCGCAGCCGACCACGCCCCCTCCCACGATGACCACATCGAACGTCCGCACGGAGAGAGCCTAACCGCGACCTCGGATACGAACGTATGTTCGTGTATGATCTTCCCCATGGCACCCCGGACCCCCATCCGCTGGCGGCTCGCAGACGACGATGGCGGACAGCCCGCGCTGTTCGGCGACACCGTCCCCGGGCGACGCGATCTCCCTGCCGTCGAGTACCTCCACGTGCGCGCGCAGCGCATCATCAGCCGTGTCCCCGCGGGCGCTCGCGTGCCGTTCCGGTTCACGATCAACCCGTATCGCGGCTGCAGCCATGCCTGCACGTACTGCTTCGCGCGACCGACGCACGAGTACCTCGGACTCGACGGCGGCAAGGACTTCGAGGAGCGCATCGTCGTCAAGATCAACGCGGTCGAACGCCTCCGGGCCGAGCTCGCCGACCCGAAGTGGGCGGGCGAGACCATCGCCCTCGGCACGAACACCGACCCGTACCAGCCGTGCGAGGGCCGCTACCGGCTCACCCGCGGCATCGCCGAGACGCTCACGGCCGCCGGCAACCCGTTCTCCATCCTCACCAAGTCGACCATGATCGTGCGTGATCGAGACGTCCTCGCAGACGCGGCCGGTCGCGGCCTGTTCCGCGCGGCGTTCTCGGTCGGCACGCTCGACGAGGCCGTCTGGCGGATGTCCGAGCCGGGCACGCCGGCGCCGGCTCGCAGGCTCGAGGCGCTGTCACGGCTCGCCGACGTCGGCATCCCCTGCAGCGTGCTCGTCGCACCGATCCTGCCGGGCCTGTCCGACGACCTCGACCAGCTCGAGGCCGTCGTCCGGGCGGCCTTCGAGGCGGGTGCCGTGTCGGTGACGCCGATCGTGCTCCACCTGCGTCCCGGCGTGCGCGAGCTGTTCATGCCGTGGCTGCAGGGCGTGCGGCCCGACCTGGTGGATCGCTACGAGCGGCTCTACCACCGCCGCGCCGGCTACGCGCACGAGCACCACGCCCGCATCGCCGCCCACGTCCAGCAGCTCGCCGACCAGTACGGCGGGATCGTGAGGTCGCCGGCCGAGGCCCGCGGCGTGCTCACGCTTCTGCCCGACGGCTCCGCCCGGCCGTCGCGCTGGCAGGTCGACCAGCTCGCGATCGACCTGGGCGCGGCGTGATGCCGTCAGTCCAGGTCGCGGAACCACGGCACCGGATGGTCGCCGACGACCACGAAGCGCACCGACTCGCCCGTCCGCAGCTGGCCTGCCAGGCCGAGATCGGCCGGATGGATGACTGCCGGCTTGTCGTCGCCGGCGCTGCGCGGCCGGTCGGCGAGCAGCAGGATCGGGGCGCCGCCGCTCGTGATCTGCACCGAGCCGGGCGGCGGCGACTCGCTGAGCAGCTCGCCGCCGGGCACCTCGGGCCCTTCGAGCCGCACGCCCATGCGATCTCCCGTGACCACCGTGAACGGCGCCGACACGAGCGCGCGCTCGGCCGCGGCCGACCACTGTGGGCCGCGGTGCAGGCGCAGCACGACGGGCGAGGAGGACGCGCGGATGCCGGCCTCGAGCCGGCGCGAGGGCGTGGCCTCCGCGGCCAGGCCGAGCACGTCGCCGGCGCGCAATGGCCGGCCGACCAGCGCGCGCAGGTCGATGCTCGCCGAGCCGAGGAACCGCTCCGCCTCGATCCCTCCCGCCACGGCCAGGTAGGCGCGAACGCCCCGTCCGGTCGGCCGCAGGCGCAGCTGCTGGCCCGCCGCGACGGTGGTCGTCGCCTGGCCGACGGGCTCGCCGTCGACCTCGAGCGTCATGCCGTCGCCGGCGGCTCCCACTACCAGCGTCCGTAGCGCGACCAGCAGTGGCCCGGTCAGCATGCACTCGATCAGGGGCGCCGCGGCGGAGTTGTCGCAGAGCGCGTTCGCGAGCCGGGCCGACGGCGCGTCGAGCGGTCCCGACTGGGCGAGTCCACCGTGCGCCTGGTTGAGCCGGCCGCCGTCGACGACGAGGTCGAACGCTCCGGCCTGCTCGACCCGCAGCGCCGGCAGACGTGGCTCGGTGGGCAACAGCTCGCGGATGGCCGGCATCGACGGCGGGTCGCCCATCGCGGGGTGGAAGCGCACGCGATCGCCGAGCCCGAACAGGAACGGATCGGCGAGGTGCGGGTCGTACACGTTCACGAGCGACGTGCCGATCAGGTTCCAGCCGCCCGGCAGCACCACCGGCGGGTAGATGGTGGCCTGCGCACCGGCGATGGCGACCGACAGCGGGGGCACGTCGAACCGGGGCACCGAGCGGCGCTCGACGTGCAGTTGCCGATCGGTGCCGCCGAGCATCGGCTGGCCCGCCGTCCCGCGCGCGCAGACCCGGTAGACGGCGCCCGCGTGGACCTCGGCGATCCGGCCGGGCCCGAGCCCGGTCTCGGCGGCTACCGCGTCGGTGTCAGGCCCGCCGTAGCGGACGGGCACGTCGTGCTCGCGCGGGTCGGCGGCCTCGGTCGACGGCGCGTTCAGCGCTGCGTCGATCCAGGCCTTCGCGTCGTCGTTTGCAAGCAGCGCGTCCTCCCACTCGACGTAGATCGAGCCGTACCCCGGGTAGATGTCGCGCACGCCGACCGGTCGCGATGCGCGGAGGGTCGCCGTCAGCGCCAGCACCCGCCCGTTCGCGGCCTCGTCGAACACCGTCGCGAACCGCAGGTACTGCCCGACGGGCGCCATCGCTCAGAACGCGGCGATGATGATGCCGGCGCGCAGCAGCGCCGCGCGCACCGCCCGGGCCGTCGCGACACTGCCGGGGTTGTCGCCGTGGATGCAGAGCGTCCCGACCGCCATCCGGATCTCGCTGCCGTCGACCGCCTCGACCGTGCCGTGGAGCGCCATGCGTACGGCCCGGTCGGCAGCCAGGTCGGGGTCGTGGATGACCGCCCCGGGTACGCCGCGCCGCGCCAGCGATCCGTCCGGCGCGTAGGCGCGATCGGGGAACCCCTCCGCGACGACCGGGTGTCCGAGGCGCTCGCACGCGCGGTGCAGTCGCGAGCCGGCAACCGCGACGACGGGCACCGTTGCGTCGAATGCGGCGGTGGCCTCGACGAGCGCCTCGGCGTGCGCGTCGGATGTCTCGGCGACGGCCGTGTTGAGCGCCCCGTGCGGCTTGACGTGGTGGAGGGTCGCGCCGGCGGCGTGCACGAAGGCCGTGAGCGCGCCGATCTGGTACAGCGTGTCGTCGCGCACCTCCTGCGGCGACAGCGCGAGCGCCCGGCGGCCGAAGCCCGGCAGGTCGGCGAGGCCGGGGTGGGCCCCGACCGCGATGCCCGCCGCCAGCGCCGCCTGGAGGCTCGTGCGGATCGTCCCCGGATCGCCCGCGTGGAAGCCGCAGGCCAGGTTCGCGCTGGAGACCTCGGCGAACAGCGCTGCGTCGTCACCCATCGTCCACGCGCCGTAGGACTCGCCGGCGTCGACGTTCAGGTCGATGGTCGAGACGCTCATCTGGTCGCGTGGTCGCTTAACAGGATGCTGTAGGCGGGGTCGGACCAGGTCGCCTGGTACGCGTCGCCGAGCGCCGTGGTGTACGGGCCCGGCGCCCCCGGGAACTCCCGCCCGTCGATCGCCGCGACCGGCACGATGCCCGCGCCGGTGCCGGTCAGGAACATCTCGTCTGCCGTGTAGAGGTCGCCCGGCTCGAGCGCCTCGACGGACGTCTCGAGACCGGCCGCCGCGGCCAGGTCGAGGATGGTGCCGCGCGTGATCCCGGCCAGCGACGCGGTCGTGGGCGGCGTCCGGAGGAGCCTTCCGCTGACACAGAACACGTTCGCGCCAGTGACCTCGGCGACCAGGCCGTTGCCATCGAGCATCAGGGCGTCGCCGGCGCCGGCGCTGTTGGCCTGCACCTTCGCGAGCACGCTGTCGAGGTAGCTGAGCGACTTGACGCGCGCCGGCACGGACCGCGGCGACTTCCGCGCGATGCTCGACGTGATCAGCGTCAGCGGCTTCGTCCCGAACAGCGGCGGGAACGGGTACACGAGCACCAGCGTCGTCGCGACCGGGCAGCGGAGCGGATCGATGCCGGGCAGGCCGACTCCGCGCGTGACCACGATGCGCACGTGGGCCTCGTCGATGCCGTTGACGGCCGCCGTGTCGGCGACTGCGCGCAGCAGGGCGTCGTCGTCGTACGGGATCGCGAGCGCGATCGCGCGGGCCGAGCCGCGGAGGCGGGCGAGGTGGTCGTACGGCCGGTACAGCCGGCCGCTCCGGAGGCGGATGCCCTCGAACACTCCGTCGCCGTACAGCAGACCGTGATCCCAGACCGATACGACGGCATCGGCGGGGTCGACCAACTCGCCATCGCGCCAGATCTTGAGCGTCAGCAGGTAGTCGAGAGTCAGTGGCGTCATGGGCGTGCAATCGTACTCGCATGCCGACGGGTAAAGTCGCCTACGCCGACACGCTTCCCGCCACCGCAGAGCTCGTGATCATCGGCGGCGGCGTCATCGGCGCGGCCACCGCCGACGCCGCACGTCGGGCCGGTATCGAGCCGCTCGTCCTCGAGGCGCGGCCCATGCCGGCGACGGCGACGACGGCCATAGCGACGGGCGCGTATCGCCTTCAGCAGGACGATCGCGACGAGCTCGTGCTGGTACGCGAGACCGTCGCTGCGATGCACGACTTCGCGAGCTACACGGCACAGACGCGCTACGACCCGGGGTGCGTCGCGAACGGCCGCGTGGTCCTGACGACCACGGCGGCCGGGGCGGACGAGCAGCGCGAGACGGCCGCGCTCCACGCATCGCTGGGCGTCGACGGCGTCGAGTTGCTGGACGGCGACGAGGCGCGGCGGCGGTTCCCGTTCCTCACTCCGGCGGTGCGGCAGGTGCGCTACCGCGCGGACGACGGGGTCATGGATCCGCGGCGGCTCGCGCTCGGGCTGCTGGCCGGATCGCTGGCACCCGTGGTGACGCACTGCCGCGTCGAGGGCTTCGACCTCGCGGGTGGTGCGCTGACTGGCGTGCGCACCAGCCGCGGCACCGTCTCGACGCGGAGCGGCGTGATCGCCGCGGGCCCGCTGTCGGGCGTCGTCGCGGCGTACGCCGGCGTCGACCTGCCGATCCGCACGCTGCGGCGGCACCGCCTGCTGCTCCCCGACGTGCCGCAGGTGCCGGCCGACGCGCCGCTGGTCTACGACCAGGACACCGGCGCGCACTGGCGGCCCGTGTTGCGCGGCGCGTACGCGCTGCTGTCGGAGCCCGACGACAGCGACGTCGCGGCCGTCGACGACCCGCCCGTCGACCCCGCCTTCCCGTTCAAGCTGCTCGATCCGGCCAGCCCGACGGCGCTGGCGCGGACGACGTCGTTCTGGCGCGACGTGTGGGAGGACGGCCAGGTGCCGTGGGCGTCCCAGTGCGGCCTCTACACCGTCACGCCCGACCTGCGCCCCCTGCTGGACGAGACCCTGGTCGCGGGTCTGTACGTGAACACCGGCTACAGCGGCCACGGCGTGATGTGCAGCATCGGCGGCGCCCGCCA
>JBBQFB010000052.1:0-19828 GCA_038321545.1 Gaiellales bacterium | reverse complement strand
ATCTGCGCGTAGCGCGCGAGTGCGTTGTCAAACAACGCGCATGAAGCGTTCCCGGTAGCGCGATCTGTGTCCCTTGCGTGACGGTTCAGCGCGCGGGGTCTGACCCCCGATCGTGACGTTTTGGGGTCAGACCCCGCGCGCTGGATCGTCACGAAATGTGACGGATCACGCCCGCAGAACTCCCGTGGGCCGGGGAGTTCTGCGACGCTTGCTCCATGAAGGTCGTCGTCGCCGAGGGGTCGCCGCACGCGCGCGGCACGCAGGTCGGCCGGGCGCTTGCCGAGCAGGTCTCGCGCTCCGTGTCGGCGATGCACGGCTGCCGCGAGCGCGCCGGGCTCTCGGACGACGAGCTGACGGAGCGGCTCGTGCCGCTGATCGCGGCAACGGAGGCGGCCCTGCCGGCGCGCGTCGCCTACGCCCGCGGGCTGGCCGAGGGAGCCGGCTTGTCGTTCACCGACGTCTTCGCGGTGAACGCGCTCGAGGAGGTGTTCCACGAGAGGCGGTTCGAGCGCTGCTCGTCGTTCGCGGTGGCCACGCCGGGCGGCACCCTGCTGGCGCACAACGAGCAGTGGGGGGCGGGCGAGCTCGGCAACTGCGCGGTCGTGATCGAGCGGCCCGACGACGGGGCGCCGTGGATCGTGTCGCCGACCGTCGCTGCGTGCCTTCCCGTCGTCGGCATGAACTCCCACCGCGGCGCGTTCGGCGTCGACTCGCTGGTAGCCGACGACGACACCGACGGCATCCCACGGGTGTTCGCCGCGCGCGAGGTGCTCGACGCCGGCGATCCCGCCGACCTGCTGGCGCGCGCGCGGCTGCCCGGCCGCGCCGGCGGCTACGGCACGGTCGCTGCGTTTGCGGGTGGCCGCATCGCGGTGGTCGAGCAGACGGCGGAACGGGCCGAGCTCGTCGCCGGCGCCACGGAGCACACGAACCACTACCTGCACCCCGCCCTCGCCGGGCTGAGCGGCTCGGCCAGCGGGAACAGCACCAGCCGGCTCGAGCATCTCCGGCGCCTGCGGGCCGCCCTGCCCGACGAGCCGAACGCCGATGACCTGATGCGGATCCTCGGCTCGCACGACGCGTCGCCCGAGGCGATCTGCGCCCACGGCCCCGATCCGTCGGATCCGGACAGCACGGTCATCCTGTACGCGTTCGTGGCCGACGTCGAGCGGCGTCGGCTGTGGGTCTGCGAAGGGCCGCCGTGCAGCGGCACGTTCCAGGAGATCGACCTCCTCGGCCTCTAGCGCCGGGCGACCTCGTCGCCCGGCGCGACCAGGCTCGTCCGGTGCGATCGTCTCCTGGATCGCGAGCGCTCCGCGAGTGCCGTAGACTCGTGTTCGCTGGAAGGAGAAGCCATGCGAACGAACGTGGCCGGCTGATGCGCATCGAACCCGATGCGACCCCATTCACGGCGCCCGTGCCCGGCGGCGTCATCGCCGCCCAGCGGTCGGGTATCGGTGATCCGGCGCTGCTCCTCCATGGCGGGCCAGGCGTGTCCGAGACGCTCGACGAGCTCGCCGACGAGCTGCGGCGAGCCGGCCTGACGACGATCCGGTTCCAGCAGCGCGGACTCGCACCGTCAACCGTTGACGGGCCGTTCGACGTCGAACGGCAGGTCGCGGACGCCATCGCGGTCCTCGATATCGCCGCTGTCGAGCGCGCGTGGCTCGTCGGGCATTCATGGGGCGGGTACCTGGCGCTGCAGGTGGCGTCGCGACATCCCGAGCGCGTCATGGGCATCCTCGCGATCGGCACGCTCGGCGGCGTCGGCGATGGCGGCGGGGCGGGCCTGGGGCCGAACCTGCTGGCACGACTCGGTGCCGAGGCGCACGCCGAGTACGCGGAGATCGAGGCGCGCGAGGAGGCCGGAACGGCCACCGACGCAGACTCGCTGCGCGGCTTCGAGCTGCTCTGGCCGGCGTACTTCGGTGATCCGGCGACGGCGCCGCCGTTCCCGGCCGACCTCACGCTGTCCGCGGCGTGCAACGACCAGACCTGCGCCTCGATCGCCCCCGACGCGGAGCGCCTGACGCAGGCGTTGACGGTGTCCGCTGTGCCGGCCGTCTTCCTCCATGGAGAGCTCGATCCGATCGAGATCGCATCCAGCGCTCGCGCGACCGCCGCGGTCATGCCCCGCGCCGAGGTGGTCGCCCTCCCCGGCGTCGGACACTTTCCGTGGCTCGAGCGGCCGGGGACCGCCGCGGACGCGCTGATGCGCCTCGTCGCACTCGCGATCTGACGCGGTGCGGCACAATCGCCCGCGATGCCACCGCCCATACCATCCGCCGCCGCGATCGCGGCCCTTGCGCCCACCGGCTCCCTCCGCGCTGCGATCAACCTGTCGAACTTCCTCCTGGTCACGGGCACGACCGGCGGCGGCGATCCCGACGGCGTGTCGCCCGACCTGGCGCGCGAGCTGGCACGGCGGCTCGGCGTGCCGTGCCTGCTCGTCCCGTTCGCCTCACCCGGTGAGCTCGCCGACGCCGTCGCCGACGACGTGTGGGACGTCGGCAACATCGGCGCCGAGCCGCAACGTGCCGAGCACATCGCGTTCACCGCGGCGTACTGCGAGATCGAGGCGACCTACCTCGTCCCCGCCGGCTCGCCGCTCGCGTCGATCGCCGATGTCGACCGCGACGGTGTGCGGATCGCGAGCTCGGCGCGCGCCGCCTACGACCTCTGGCTGCAGCGGAACCTCCGGCACGCAGCCCTGGTGCACGCGTCCGGCCTCGACGCCTCCTTCGACCTGTTCGTGGCAGAGAAGCTCGATGCGCTCGCCGGTCTGCGGCCGCGGCTGGCCACCGAGCACGACCGCGTCCCCGGCTCCCGCGTGCTGGAGGGCCGCTTCATGTCGGTCCAGCAGGCGGTCGGTACTCCTCGCGACCGCGACCCGGCTGGACGTTCCTACCTGCAGGCGTTCGTGGAGGACGCGAAGGCGAGCGGGCTCGTCGCCGACCTGATCGCCCGCCACGGCGTGGACGGTCTCACGGTCGCCGGACCGGCCACCTCCGCCTCCTGACTACGGGCTCGTACGGCCGAAGAACTCCGTCAGGACCCGTGTGAACGCCGCCGGCGCCTCGACCTGAGGTGCGTGCCCGGCGTCGGCGATGATCGCGACCTCCACGTCGGCGAAGGCGGCGCGGGCGCGCTCGGCGTGGCCCATCGGGATGACGCGGTCGCGGTCACCCCAGACGACCAGCACCGGCTGAGGGATCGCCGGCAGCCGGCCGTCCCGCGCGACGCGCTGCTCGCAGCCGGTGAACGCGCGGCCGGCGATGGCAGCGACGGCGGCGTGTGCGCCGGGCCGGCCGAGCGCGGCGTGGTGCTCGGCGACGCCGGCATCGAGGACGAGGCCCGGGTCGTGGAAGAACAGCTCGAGCAGCGCGCGTGACGCCGCCTCGCTGGGCGGCTCGGCGAGCAGGCGGACGAGGTGCGGGCTGACCTCGACGCCCAGCCCGCCGCTGGCGACCAGCACCAGACGCCCGACCCGCTCCGGCTCGGCCAGCGCCGCCGCGATCGCGACCGCACCGCCGAGCGAGTGCCCGACCAGGGTGGCCCGCTCGATGCCCAGCTGCGTGAGCGCGTCCAGGACGGCGCGGGCCAGGCCCGGGACGCCGTAGTCCGTGGTCTCCGGGTCGGCGACGTCACTCTGGCCGTGGGCGGGCAGGTCGAGCGCGACCACGCGGTGGGTGCCCGCGAACGCGCCGATCACAGCGTGCCACGAGCCGGAGGAGCCGCCGATCCCGTGGATGAACACGACCGCCGGGTCGTCCCGCGCGCCTGCCGACATCGCGTAGATCCGTCCGCCGCCGATCGTCAGCCAATCCTCGCGCGGCTCCGGGCCGCCGCCGGCCGCGGCCGCCTCGACGTCGTCCAGGGTGACGCGCCCGCCCGGCCCGGTCGCCGTGACGGCAGCGAGGTCGAGGCCGAGCTCCACCGCGCGTTTGCGCGCCGCGGGCGACGCCGTGATGCGCCCCCCGGCATCGCGCTCCGCCGGCCGGGCGGCGCGGACCGTCCGCGTGGCGGGGCCGGCCGAGGCCGGCCCCGGCATCGCAACGACGGCGTGCGCGGCGACGAAGGCGTCGACGTCGCCGTCGCTGATCGTCTCGCCGGCGCCGGCGATCACCGCGACAGGGCCCGTGACAGCGACCTCGGCGCCCACGCCGGCCACGATCCGTCGCAGGACGCCGGCCGCGGGGGCCTCGACCTCGTTGACCGCCTTGTCGGTCTCGACGACGAACAGCGGGTCGCCGGCCGACACGGCGTCACCCTCGGCCCGCAGCCACTCGGTCACGGTCCCGGCGTTCATCATCATGCCCCACTTGGGCATCTTCACGAGGATCGGCATGCGGGCTCGGCGCGGTTACAGAATCGACCGCACGGTGGCGGCGATCTGATCCGGGCTCGGGATGTACGCCTGCTCCAGCGGCGGGCTGAACGGCACCGGCGTGTGCGGCGCGTTGACACACTTGACCGGTGCGTCGAGGCTGTCGAAGCCCTCGTCGGCGACGACGGCCGCGATGGTGTGGGCCATGCTGCAGAGCGGGTTGTCCTCGTCGACGATCACGAGCCGGTGCGTCTTCGCCACGGACTCGAGGATCGTTTCGGTGTCGAGCGGAGACAGCGTACGAGGGTCGACCACCTCGGCCTCGATGCCCTCGGCCGCCAGTTGCTCGGCGGCCTCCAGCGCCTGGTGCACCATCCGCGAGATCGCGACGATCGTGACGTCGTCCCCGGCACGCTTGATGTCGGCCTTGCCGAGCGGAATCGCCTCGTCGCCCTCCGGCACCTCGCCGCGCATGCCGTACAGGACCTTGTGCTCGAAGAAGAGCACCAGGTCGTCGTCGCGAATCGAGGCGAGCAGCAGCCCCTTCGCGTCGGCCGGCGTCGACGGCGCGACGCACTTGATGCCCGGCATGTGCGCGAACACGGAGTAGTGGCAGCCCGAGTGGTGGCCGGCGGCGTTCAGCCCCGCACCGATCGCCGTGCGGATCACGAGCGGGCAGCTCGCCTTGCCCCCGAACATGTACCGCAGCTTGGCGCCCTGGTCGAAGATCTGATCCATGCAGACGCCGAAGAAGTCGACGAACATCAGCTCGGCGATCGGGCGCAGGCCGGTGGCGGCCGCGCCCACGGCGGCGCCGATGAACGCCGACTCGGTGATCGGCGTGTCCAGCACGCGGCCGCGTCCGAACTCCTGCACGATCCCCTTCGTCACACCCAGCGCACCGCCCCAGGCCTCGTCGTCGACCAGGTGGTCGACGTCGGCACCGCCGGCGATGTCCTCGCCGAGCAGGATCACGTTCGGGTCTTCCCGCATGGCGATGCAGATCGCCTCGTTGACGGCCTCGGCGTACGTGAGCGTGCGCGTCGCGACGGATGCCATGGTCACTCCCCCCGGTAGCTGACGTACACGTCGTCGAGCGTCTCGGACGGGTCCGGCCACGGTGCCGCGGCGCCGGCGGCGTAGGCCGCGTCGACCGTCGCCCTGGCGGCGATCGCCATCCGCTCGAGGTCGGCCTCCGTCGCGAGCCCGATGCCGGTCAGGTGCGCGCCGAACGTGATCAGCGGGTCCCGGAGGCGGTGCTCCTCGACCTCCTCCGGCGTCCGGTACGTCGCGGCGTCGCCCTCCTCGTGCCCGTAGAAGCGGTAGGTCTTCGCCTCGATCAGCGTCGGGCCGTCGCCGCGCCGGGCACGGTCGATCGCTTCGCCGGCGGCCGCGAACATCGCCAGCGCGTCGAGGCCGTCGACGATCACTCCGGGAATGCCGTATCCCTGCGCGCGCGTCGCGATGTCGTCGACCGAGCAGTGGTAGCTGAACGTGGTCGCCTCGGCGTAGCCGTTGTTCTCGCACACGAACACGACGGGCAGCTTCCAGATGGCGGCCAGGTTGACGCTCTCGTGAAACGTTCCCTGGTTCGCCGCGCCGTCGCCGAAGAAGCAGATCGTGACAGCGTCCGTGCCATGCACCTTCGCGGTCAGCGCGGCGCCACACGCGAGCGGGAAACCGCCGCCGACGATGCCGTTCGCGCCGAGCATGCCGCGCTCGACGTCGGCGACGTGCATCGAGCCGCCCTTGCCCTTGCAGATGCCGGTCTGACGGCCCATCAGCTCGGCCGCCATGCCGGCGATGTCGACGCCCTTGGCGATGCAGTGGCCGTGCCCGCGGTGGGTGCTGGTGATGAAGTCGGCGTCGCTGAGGTGGGTGCAGACGCCGACCGCGACGGCCTCCTCGCCGGCGTAGAGGTGGACGAAGCCCGGGATCTGACCGTCGGCGAACTGCCGCATGGTCGTCTCCTCGAACACGCGGATGGTCACCATCCGCTCGTACATCCCCAGCAGCGTCTCGCCGGTCAGCTCGACCCTGCGCTGTTCCGTCACCGCCATCGGGATCCTCCTGTGCAGGCACCCGGGTTCAAGTGCCGGTTGATCGTAACGCTCGCTCGAGCCGTTCGCCACAAGGCGCGGTGCGGGTCACTGGACGGGCGGTGATCGTGCGCTGACCGGGCGAGCCCGCCGGGGTGGCACGGTGCAGTCGAGTTCACCGTTTCGCCCGCCGCGGGTCAAGCGTCGAGCCGGCTACGTCGCCGTCGCAGCCGCCAGCTGCGCGGTGAAGTGCTCCCACCTGTTGAACATCCACAGATGGCCGCCCGCCAGCGGCAGCTCGACCAGCGTTGCACCGGTCAGCTCGGCGGCATGGCGCGCGCTGCCCGGCGTCACCATGGTGTCGCTCAGGCACGAGACGATCGTGACGGGCAGGCCCGCGTCGCGCACGCGAACCATGGTCGTCGTCAGGTCGAGGTCGCGGACGTCGTTCCCCACCCGCAACGCGGCTCGCGGGGCGCGGAGCACACCGCCGGCCGACGCCAACCCTTCCCGCACCGGGAACCGCCCGGTGGCCGTCGTCTGGGCGAAGGTCACGACGCTGCGCACCCTCGACTTCGACATCGGCAGGACGGCAGGGGAGAACAGCAGCAGCGACCGGATCGCCGCGGGATCGTCGGCCGCGACGAGCAGCGCCAGGGCGGCGCCCATCGAGTGGCCCGCGAGCACGATCGGTCCGGGCCGCCGGCCGACCTCGCGACGGGCCCAGGCGGCGAAGTGCGCGAACGTCGGAGCGGCGCGGAACGACGGCTGCTCGGCGGTCTCCCAGCCCGGCGGCAAACCGGGAGCGTAGAGGCCCGCCCGGGCCGCCCAGCCGGGGAGGAACAGAGAGCTGCACGAAGCCATCCGCCGCCAGGGTGCCACAGTCCAAACCCCACACCCTGCCGGTCGGCCTGCCGCTGACGGCGCATCTCGCTGATCCGGTTCGCGGTCGCGTGCGAATCACTCTGTCCCGCAACGCGCGTACCGGCCTCACCCGTCCGCCGCATGTCTCGTCCCCCGCACCTCACCGAGCTCCTTTCCAGCCCCACCTCGCGCCGGCGGTTTCTGGCCGGTACTGCGACGGTGGCGCTCGCGCTCGGCCTGCAGCAGTCGGAGCTCGCGACGCGCGCCGAGCGCCGCGTGCGGGTGAGCGACGATCCGTTCACGCTCGGCGTCGCCTCCGGTGAGCCGACCCCGAGCGGCGTCGTGTTGTGGACGCGGCTCGCGCCCGATCCGCTGCACGGCGGTGGCCTCGCGCACGCCGGGCCGATCGTGGTCGACTGGATCGTGGCCCGCGACGAGGGCCTGCGCCAGGTCGTACGCCGCGGCTCGGATATCGCCCGCTCCCAGTTCGCGCACAGCGTGCACGTCGAGGTCGAGGGCCTCGAGCCGGGCCGCGACTACTACTACCGGTTCGTCGCCGGCGGGTTCGCGAGCCCTGTCGGCCGCACCCGGACGGCTCCGCCGCACGACGGCCAACTCGACCGGCTGCGGCTGGCGTTCTGCTCGTGCGCCAACTTCCAGGGTGGCTGGTTCGCGGCCTACCGCCGGATGGCGGAGGAGGACGTCGACCTGGTGCTCCACCTCGGCGACTACATCTACGAGTCCGGGCCGGCGTACTCGACCATTGCCGGGCGCCTGCACACGGCGCCCGAGGCCGGCGTCCGCGCGAAGCAGTTGACCACGCTCGCCGACTACCGGAACCGGCACGCGCAGTACAAGACCGACCCGTCGCTGCAGGCCGCGCACGCCGCGGCCCCGTGGGTGGTCGTGACCGACGACCATGACGTCGAGAACAACTACGCCGGCGACCATGACATCGACCCGCGCACCGCCCCGGCCGTGTTCCTGCGGCAGCGGGCGGCGGCCTACCGCGCCTACTACGAGCACATGCCGCTGCGGCGCTCGGCCCTGCCCGTCGGGCCCGATATGCAGCTGTTCCGACGGCTCCGGTACGGCGACCTGCTCGACCTGCACCTGCTCGAGACACGCGAGTACCGCACCGACCAGCCGGACGACACGACGACGGCGGCCGGCCGGAAGCAGGCGCCGCGCGACTTCCGTCCGGGACTGCCGCCGGGTGGCAACCCGGGTGGGACGCTGCTCGGCGAACGGCAGGAGCGCTGGCTGATGAACGGCCTGCGCCGGTCGCCGACGCGGTGGAACGCGCTCGGCAACCAGGTGATGATGGCCCAGTTCAACTTCGGCCACTTCGAGCCGCCCGCCAACGGCGGGCCGCTGTCCTTCAACGTCGACGCGTGGGACGGCTACGGGGCGGAGCGGAGCAGGATCCTGGCCGCAGCCGCCGCCGACCGCGACATGAACCTCGTGGTGCTGACCGGGGACGCCCACTCGGCCTGGGTGCAGGACCTGGAGGCTGACTGGGAGCGGCCGGGCAATCCCGTCGCGACGGAGTTCGTCGGCACGTCGCTGACATCGGCGTTCGCGCCGGATCTCTGGCCGGCGACGGAGAAGGCGGCGCGCCTGTCGTCGCCGTGGACGCACTACCTGGACGGGCGCCGCCGCGGCTACGCGCTCTGCACCGTGACGCGCGAGACGTGGCGCACCGACTTCCGGATGGTCGACTCGTCGCCCGATCAGGGGCGGGTCGAGTCGCCCGACGCGGGCGTCGAGACCGCCGCGTCGTTCGTGGTCGAGCGCGGCGAGGCGGGTGCGAAACGCGCGTAGGCGCCGCGTCCTCGGATCGCGAGCGATCGCTCCCGGACCGCTCCGGCCCGTCGAGACCTACACCGAGCCGTCCGTCGTGAACGCGGCCAGGCAGCCGGCCTGAAAGCCCGGGCGGAAGTCGACCGGATACTTCCCGGCGAAGGCGACCGCGACCGCGTTCGGCCGGGCGGCGACGCCCAGCCGCCGTGCGAGGGTCGCGATGTCGCCGGAGCCGCACGCCTCGTACCCGGTGTCGTACAGCCGCTCGTTCTCGTGCTCCTCGTGGCGCTCGCGCATGCCGTTCAGGCTCCGCGGCTGCGTGCGGGCGGCTGCCTTGGCGCGTTCGACCGCTGCCTGTTCGCTCTCGACCCGGTAGCTGATGGCCGCCGCGACAGCAACGGCCACGGCCGCCAGCGCGATCAGCGCCATCAGTCCGGCGGTGCGCCTGTTCACGGTCGCCGCACGCCTCAGGCGCCCGCGTGCACGACGAGTTGCGGGGCCTGAGCCGCGGTACCCTGGCGCGAGCCGTAGTACGCCCCGTCCGTGCTGGTGGAGGTCAGGTCGACCGTGTACGTGCCGTCGCCGGTGACGACGCTTGACAGGTTGACCTCGTACCAGGTGCCCGCGTGCACCGATCCGAGGGTGGCGACCGTGGCCGGGTTGGCCACCGGGGCGGTGTTCCACGTGACGGTGGCCTCCCCCCACGACGTGTCGGCGACGCGGTGGACGGTGCCACCTGCTGCCGAGCCGTTGACGCAGTAGATGCGCAGCGTCGCCGACGCGGCCCGCCGCGAGCCGAGCCCGGCGACCGTGAACCGCAGCAGCGACCTGCGCTGCGGGCTGCCGTCGGCGACGATCTGGGGATCGGATCCGAAGTTTCGGGTGGGCGTCGTCGCATCGACGAACGCATCTGCCGTCGGCGCGAACGTGAGCACGTTCGGATCGCCCGCCGTCGTCGCCGTCGCGGTCGCTGCGGACGACGCATTGCCGGCCCCGTCGAACGCCACCACGGAGTAGCCGTACGTGGTCGCGGCCGCCGCCGTCAGGTCGGCGAACTGGAGCACGGCCGCCGTCGTCTGGCCGATCTGCAGCCCGTCCCGGTAGACGCGGTAGCCGGCCACGCCGCCGGCGTCGGTCGACGCACCCCAGGAGAGATCGACGCGTGTCGCCCCGACCGGCGTCGCCGAGAACGGCGACGGCTGGGTCGGCGCCGTCAGGTCGCCGCTGGCCCGGTGGCAGGCGGTGGAACCGGAGTCCCGGAAGGTCTTGCCCGCCTCGGGCACGAAGCTCCAGTCGTAGCCGGTGCTGCGCAGGGTCATCATCAGCACGCCGAAGGTCGAGGCGTCGCGCACCTGGCTGTTCGCGGCGACCGTGGTGAACGACGTGTGGTTCGCTCCACCGGTGCCGACCACGAACTCGCGGATGCCGGCGGGATCAGCCCCGGCCGTCGCGTTCTGGAGGGCGAACCGTTCGTAGGTGTGGTCGTGGCCGGTCAGTACGACGTCGGCGTGGGCGTTGTAGAGCTGCGTCCAGAGCGCCTTGGAGTTCGCGTTGGCCCTGCCGCCGGAGCTGTACAGCGGGATGTGCCAGTACGCGAGCGTGCACGGCTTCGCACTGGCCGCCAGATCGGCCGCCAGCCACTTGCCCTGCGGGCTGGTGTTGCTGCAGCCACCGGCGCTGGAGCAGTTGGAGTTGAGGGCGATCAGGTGCCACGACCCGAGGTCGTAGCTGTAATAGCCCTGGCCCCGCTGGCCGGCGGCGGCGCCGAAGTAGTCGAAGTACCCCGCGGCGCCGCCGTTCGCGGCGGTGCAGTCGGTGCGGTCGGCGGCAGGCGTCGTGAGGTACTCGTGGTTGCCGACCGCCGGGTGCGTGATCGCGAGCAGTCGGCCCCACGACGGCCCGTACGACTGCTGGAACGCGCGGAGGCTGCCGCAGTAGTACTGGTTGTCCCCGAGCGGCAGGACGGCCGCCAGCCCGGCGCCGAGCATCAGGTCCGACGTGTTGCGCATGTGGCAGGTGCTGGACGTGCCGAGACCGCCGTTGAAGCTGGACTGGAGCGGGTCGCACGCGATGTCGCCGGCCGCGGCGATCACGGGATCGCCGGCCGCCGCGCCGACATCGCCGGGGGCGAGCGAGAGCACGGCCGCAGCCGCCAGCATCGCCACGAGCGGCGGGAGGAGATACCGGTACGGTCGCATGCGCTGGGGGACTCCGTCGGCGGCGGGGTTGCCCTTCGAGGGTAGGCCCGTCCCGGCGCGCGCGACAACCGCCGGGCGTACCTGGCCTACACCCCGGCGGCGTCGCCGCGCGGGGTCAGATCCGGTGCACGAAACGTGCATCCCGCGCCTGGTCTGCGGGTGGCGAAGGCGCTATCAACCCACTGAGATTGCGGCAGGTTCCGGCGTTTTGGCGCCGACACCGGCCGGGATCGCGTCCCCACCGCAGGCGAGGTTCCCAAGCATGTCGGTTCGATTCCCCCGCCCGACCGGTCGCGCGCGCGGTCGCTCCGTGCTGCTCGCCCTCGCACTGGCTGCGATCGCCCCGGCGACGGCCGCCGCGGCCCCCTGCAGCGACTTCACATCGGGCACGCCCTCCTACACGGTGCGGCTCTGCCTGACGGCGCCGGCCGACGGCGCCACGCTGACGGCGGACTCGCCCGTGAGCGCGACCGTGACGACGATCGCGGGCACCAGTCCCGGCGTGCAGCGGGTCGTGTTCTCTGTGGATGGCCAGTACCTGCTCACGGACTACACGACGCCGTACACGTTCACGCTGCCGACCAACAAGTTCGTGGACGGGCCTCGCGTGCTGGCGGCCGAGGCGTTGCTGCGGGACGGCACCACGACCGCGCCGCAGGCCTCCATCTCCACTACCTTCGCCACCGGCACGCTGACGCCGCCGGTCAACTCGAACACCTTCCAGCCGAAGGTCGCCAACCCGCCCGCCAACACGTCGCTCGTCGTCGGCGCAGCCGGGGACGGCGCCGGTGGCGAGCAGAGCGCCGCCGACGTCGTCAGCCTCGTCTCGAACTGGAACCCGTCGCTGTTCCTCTACCTCGGCGACGTGTACGAGAAGGGCTCGGTCGCCGAGTACGCCAACTGGTTCGGGCCGAGCGGCTCGCCGGGCGTGTACTACGGGCGACTGAAGTCGATCACCGACCCGACCGTCGGCAACCACGAATACACCGGCGGCCAGGCGCCCGGCTACTTCGACTACTGGGACAACGTCCCGCACTACTACAGCTTCAACGCGGGCTCGTGGCACTTCATCAGCCTCGACGCCAACTCCGCCTTCGGCCAGACCGCGACCACCTCGCCGCAGTACCAGTGGCTTCAGAACGACCTCCGGACCAACCCGCAACCGTGCACCGTCGCCTACTTCCATCAGCCGCTGTTCAACATCGGCCAGGAGGGCCCGGCCACGTCGATGACCGACATCTGGTCGCTGCTCGCGTCGCGCGGCGTCGATCTGGTCGTCAACGGCCACGACCACACCTACCAGCGGTGGCAGCCGATGGACGGCCTCGGCAACCCGAGCCCGACCGGCATGACCGAGCTCGTCGCCGGCATGGGCGGACACGCGCACGGCCGCTGGCTGACCACCGACAGCAGGGTCGTCGCCTCGGACAACACGCACTTCGGCGCGCTCCGGCTCGACCTGAACAGCGCCGGCGCCGGCTACCAGTTCGTCTCCACCGGCGGCCAGGTCTACGACTCGGGCTCGGTCAAGTGCAATCCGGCCACGGCCGACACGACGGCGCCGACGGCGCCGACCGGTCTGCTCGGTGTCGGCACGTACAAGACATCCGTCAGCCTCCGCTGGACGGCGGGCTACGACACCGTCGGCATCACGGCGCACCAGATCTTCCGCGACGGGCAGCCGCTCGCGACCGTCGGCCCGCAGACGAGCTACACGGATGACGCCGTGGCCGCCGGCTCGACGCACACGTACCAGGTGCGCGCCGTCGACGCTGCGGGGAACGTCTCACCGCCCAGCAACCTCACCTCGGCGACGACGCCGCTGAACGCGGTCCTGTTCCACGACGGGTTCGAGAGCAACGACCTGTCCGCCTGGAGCGTGTCGAGCGGCCTCGTCGTGCAGCCCGACAACGTCTTCGCCGGCACCCTCGCGGCCGAGGCGGCACCCGTCGCCGCGCCGCCGCCCTACGCCATGAAGCAGCTGGCGAGCCCCGAGCAGGACCTCTACTACGCGACGCGCTTCAAGGTGATCGACCAGCCGTCGGGCAACATCAACCTGCTGCGCTTCCGCGCCGCGAACAGCCCGTCCTACTCGTCACTCGCGACGTTCTTCGTCACGAGCACCGGCCGCATCGGCATGCGCAACGACGTCACCGCGGTGTCGACGACCAGCACGGCGGGCGCGCCCCGCGGCGTGTGGCACACCCTGCAGGCGCACGTGGTCGTGAACGGCAGCGCCAACCAGACGGAGGTCTGGCTGGACGGGATCCTGATCCCGGCGCTGACCGCGACGAACGTCAGCTTCGGCATCTTCACGGGCGTCGGGCAGGTCGAGCTGAGCGCGAAGCCGTCCAGTTCGTCGACCTACGACGTCGCCTTCGACGAGGTGGCCTACGACCGGCAGCCGATCGGCGACGCGACGCCGCCGGACGCGCCCGGGAGCTTCACCGCCACCGCCCACTCGGGCCTGCGGGTCGACCTGTCGTGGGCCGTCGCGCGCGACGACATCGGCGCGAGCGGCTACGACGTGTACCGCGACGGGCTTCCGATCGCGTCGATCGGGCCGGTCACCAGCTGGCAGGACCTGACGGTCGCGCCGCTCACCTCCTACACCTACGCCGTCGTCGCCCGCGATGCGGCGGGCAACGTCAGCTTGCCGAGCAACAGCCTCTCGGTGACCACGCCCGACGCCTTCACCGACGCCTTCGAGACGGGCGACCTGTCGCGCTGGACGACCTCGAGCGGCGTCGCCGTCCAGTCGGCCGTCGTCGACGGCGGCGCCTTCGCTGCTCGCGCCACCAGCGACGGCACCGCCGGTGCCTCCGCCGTCGCGTCGCTCGACGCGACCATTCCGGAGCTGTACTTCCGCGCCCGGTTCCAGGTCGTGTCGCGCGGCGCAAACTCGGTCGGCCTCGTCCGCGTCCGCAGCGCGGCCAATGGCGCGCTGGCGTCCGCGTTCGTCTCGAGCACGGGCAAGCTCGGGCTGCGCAACGACGTCACGGGCCTCTCGACGACCAGTGCCGTGTCCGTCACCTCGGGCGTCTGGCACGAGATCCAGCTGCACGTCGTGGTGAGCGACACCGTGCCGCAGGCCGACGTGTGGCTCGACGGCCAGCTCGCCGCAACGCGCACCGACTCCCTGGGCGGCGCGCCGGCCGGCAAGCTCGAGCTCGGCGATCCGAGCCTTGCCCGCCCCTTCGACGTGGCGTTCGACAACGTCATCGCAGATGCCGGGTTCGTCGCCGACGTGGCCGCGCCGACGGCGCCGCCGAACCTGCGCACGACGGCCGTGGCCGGCAACGAGGTCGATCTCGCCTGGGACGACGCCACCGACGATGTCGGAGTCACCGCGTACCGTGTCTACCGCAACGGCCTCGCGCTCGCCGACGTCGACGGGGCGACCCTGTCCTATGCGGACACGATGGTCACCGACGGCACGCCGTACACCTACGTGGTGACGGCGCTCGACGCCGTCAACCACGAGTCGCCCATCACGTCGAGCGTGCAGGTGGGAACGCAGGACGTGACCGCGCCGGCCGCGCCGACCGGGCTGACCGCGTCGGCCGTGCCCGGCCAGGGCGAGATCGACCTGGTGTGGACTGCCGCCACCGATAACGTCGGCGTGGCGAGCTACGCCCTGTTCCGGGACGGCGGCTCGACGGCGATCGGGACGACGACGGGCACGACCTATGCCGACACCACGGTCGCGTCCATCTCGACGCACACCTACGCGGTGCAGGCGCTCGACGCCGCCGGCAACGTGTCCGCCCTCAGCGCCCCGGCGACCGCGACCGCGGCCGACACGGCGGCGCCGTCCGCTCCGGGGATGCCGGCCGTGGCGCCCCTCAGCGACTCGCAGCTGAAGGTGACGTGGACCGCGGCCTCCGACGACGTGGCCGTCGCCGGCTATCGCGTGTTCCGCAACGGCGGTGCCACGCCGGTCACCACCGTTCCGGCCGGCACGACCGCGTTCACCGACACCGGCCTGCTGGCCGGCACCGCCTACACCTACGACGTGCGCGCCTTCGACGCGGCGGGCAACCTCTCGGCGCCGGGCACTTCGGCAGCGACGCCCACCGCCCTGTTCACGGACGGCTTCGAGGTGGGCAACCTCTCCCGGTGGCAGACCGTCTCAGGTCTGACGGTGCAGAAGACGACCCGCTACGCAGGTCTCTGGGCGGCGGAGTCGCAGAGCAAGAAGAACAGCCTCTCGTTCGCCTCGAAAACGCTGCCCGCGCCGGTGTCCGGCATCTGGATGCGGGAGCGGGTGCTGCTGCCCAAGGGCAAGCTCGGCCTCACCGACATGCTGCGCCTGCGCACCGCCGCGGGCGGCAACCTGCTCGCGCTGTACCACGATCCGAACGGCCGGGTCGGCGTGCTGAACGACACCCGCGGCACCGCCCGGCTATCCGCCGCGACGCTGGCGCAGAACGTCTGGTACGAGGTCAAGGTGCACCTGGTCGTGAACGGCAGCGCCAGCACGGCCGAGGTCTTCTTGAACGGCACGAGGCTCAACGACATCTCCACGACGGCGGAGGCCTACGGGTCGACGCCGGTGGGACAGGTGGTCGCCGGTGAGAGCACGGCAGGCCGCGCGTACGACACCCTGATCGACGAGGTCTTCGTCGACACGAGGCCGTGATGACGCGCGATGGGGACCGCAACCGAGCTCTCCCGGCGGCCTCACCAGCCCGACCCTGAAACCGCGGTCCGGCCGGTGACGGCCGCTCCCGGTTTCAGGTCGGGTCGGCGTGCTCGACCGGCACGCGGTCGATGCGTCGCAGCCGCCGCCGGATCAGCAGCACGATCAGGGGGAGCGCGAGGGCGAACCCGATCAGCACCGGCAGGCCGTAAGCGATGCCGGCGCCCGATTCGACCGGGGTGTCGGAGTCGAGACCGCCCACCTGTGGGGCGCGACCGTCCAGGATCTTCGCCAGCGCAGTCAGCGCCTGTGCGCCGTAGGTCTTTGACGGCTCGACGTAGGTGTTCTCGGAGAACTCGTTCCACGAGATCAGCCCGATCGCGTCCGGCGAGGAGTTCTGCGCCGCGGCGAACTCCCGCCGCAGGGTGTCGCCGTCGTTGCGCGGGACCGCCTTCTCCCCGCCGATGAGTCGTGCGTCGAAGCCCGGCGCCACCGGGGGGATCCAGATTCCGGCGTGTGCGTGCACCGTCGCGGCCATCCCGTCGAGCTTGCTCTGGTAGCGCGTGTTGGTGACCGGATTGACGCTCGACCAGTAGTACGCATCGCCGTCGACCCACGGGCGGATGCGCTCGTAGTCGGCGATGTTCTTTGCGGATCCGAGCACGAGGAGCTGGTCGCGCACGTGCAGGGTGGCCTGCAGGATCTCGTCCGCCGAGAAGCGCCAGGTGCCGCCCCAGACGACGACCGGCCGGTCGAAGATCCGGAACACGGGGTCCTTGCCGTAGGTGGCGGCGAAGTGCTCGAGGTCGTGCTCGACGGTGTCCACCGGCAGCGGGTTGCGGTGGAAGTCGAGGCCCTGGTAGACGATGCCGAGCTTGAAGTGCTCCTGGGCGGCCACCGCGCGCAGCTGCGCGAGCCGCTGGTCGAGCAGCGGCGTCGACTTCCAGCTGACGAGGAACCCGTCGATGCCGGCCTGCTTCGCCCAACGGATGTGCTGGCGCATCACGGTCGCGTCGTCGGAGGAGTAGCGCCCGAGCAGCGGCAGGTCGATCTTCGCCCGGCTCCAGGAGCTCGGGTTGAACCAGATGTAGTAGTAGGCGAGCAGCGGCGTCGGCTTCGCCGCCGGGGCCTGCGCTCCGGCGGCCGCCGGCGCCAGCGCGACGGCGGCGGCGAACGCGACCAGGATGACCGACAGCCGCCTCACGTGGACTCCTCGCGCCGCGCCCGGACGCGGGCCTCGGTCCTGACTATGGCGCGCACCCGCCGGACGGCCGCCTCCGGCGCGAGCGCGAGGGTCGGTCGTCCGATCAGGAGCAGCGCCAGGGCCAGCAGCGTCAGGGTTCCCACCCCGACAACGACATCGAGGTAGGTGACGACCGGGAACACGGCGTCCTGCGGCTTCGACACCGCCACCGGTGTCAGGAACGAGAACGCGCCGCCTTCGACCTTCACGCTGTAGGCGCCCCGCGGCAGCGAGTGGAGCTGGATCACGCCGTGGTCGAGCGGCACCAGCTCGACGTGTCCATCCGGGAACTCGACCTTCGCGATCGTCCCGGTCGGCCGGCCGAACAGGGCGTCCGTCGCCCGTAATCGGAGCGGGTAGAACGACAGGCGGAACGCGAGCGCCCGGTTGCTGGTCGGCTCGAAATGCTGCTGGGAGGCGTTGACGACGTTCGACTTCAGGACGTCGACGCGCTGGACGCTGTAGTAGAGGTCCTTCGCCTCGAGCCCGTTGGTGCGCGGGATGATGCGTTGCGCGAGCAGCCAGTGCGGGCGCGTCAGATCCGCACCCCGGTACGTGGTGACCTCGCCGGTGACGGACTTCAGCACCAGCTGCTGGACGCGCCGGACGTCGACGGGTTCGCCCTCCAGGTCGACGAACCGCCACGACACGAGCCGCTCCGTCTCCAGCGCGACGACCGGTTGGCGGATGGTGCCCAGCCAGCGCGAGAACCGCACGCGCCGGTCCGGTCCGACCTGCCGCGACCGGACCGTCACCTCGAGCCTCGGGTCGGCCGGGCGCGGTGTCGCCGACACGTCGATTGTGACAGTGCCGTCGACGCCCGTCAGGAAGTTCGTGCCGTGGTACTTCAGCTGCAGCCCGGCCGTCGCGGGCATGGTCGTGAAGGTCGCGATCCGTGGCCGGGTCGCGGCCGCCGCCACCGGGACGGCGGTGCAGGCGACCGCGCAGGTCGTCGCGAGCATCAGCACGAGGCGTCTCATGCTGCGCCCCGGCGGATCGCGCGACGGCGGATCAGCAGGACGCTGCCAGCACCCGTCAGGATGATCAGGAGCGGCGAGATCAGGGCGGCTCCGTACGCCTGGTAGACGATCGACGTCCGGACGGACTGGTGCTTGGCCGGCGTCCGGGAGAGGCCGAGCAGCACGGGCGGTCGCGGTGCCTGCGTGAAGTCGAAGGCGCTCGCGATGCTCGCGGCCTTCCGGTCACGATCGGTCAGCGGCGCGAGGCCCCAGTTCTGCTCGATGAACTTCAGCGCCGACGTGTAGTCGGCGGTCGTATGGTCGACGAAGCCCTTCCGCGCGTAGGGGCTGACGAGCAGCGTCGGCACGCGGAAGCCGTAGCCGTAGGCGTCGACCTGGGGCGGTCGCACGTGGTCGAACCAGCCGCCCCAGTCGTCGTAGGACAACAAGAACGCCGACGAGGGCCACTGCGGGCTTCGCATCATCTCGGTGACGATCGTCCGCACGAACGTCTGCCCGGCCTGCACCCGCCCGGGCGGGTGCTCGCTGGAGCCCGCGGGGGCGATGAAGGCCACGGCGGGCAGCGTCCCGGCCTGGGCGTCCTTGTAGTACTGGCCGATGTCCTGGATGTGCGAGAAGAGCTTCGGGTCGTCGAGGTAGCGGGGGTACGCCAGCAGTGGCACCCACACCGTCTGCGAGGCGCGGTCGCCGCTCGCCGGGTTGCGGAACGTGTTCGTCGGGTCGTAGTTCTGGACGTAGAACTTCCACGAGACCCCGGCCGCCTCGAGCCGGTCGAAGATCGTCGGTAGGTTCTTGAAACCGCCCGGTGGCCACGAGTCGGACGCTGATTCGCCGGGCGCCGCGGCGATCCAGAACAGGTGGTTCGAGGCACTCCCGGCGTGGGCCGAGGAGAAGAACCGATCGAACAGCACGTAGTTGTCGGCGACGTTGTAGTAGTACGGGAGGTCGCGGTCGTCGTAGTAGCCGAGCGGCAGGGCGCCTTTCTGCCCGGTGCGGTTGTAGGCGTCGACGAAACCGTCCATCCGGCCGCCGCGGTACTGCGCCCGGAAGACGTCGTCGCTATGCCCGAGGTCGAGGACCGCCTTCGCACCGAGGTGCTCCGGCTTGACGCAGCCCTTGGACGGGTCGTTCACGTCGTTCGGCTGGCAGACGTTGGCGGGGCGTCCGTCGGCGCCGGGGTAGGCACCGAAGTAGTTGTCGAACGTGTGGTTCTCCTGCAGGAGGAACACGAAGTGCCGGATCGGCGTCGCGGGCTTCGGATCGGCCGCGACGGCCGTGGCGGGCGCGAGCAGCGCGGCCGCGAGCGCCAGCAGGGTGCGTCGGCGCCGCGTCACGGGCGCACCGCGTAGACGACGATCACGGGGACCTGATCGTGGTTGCCCGTCGCAGAGGGCACGGTCTTCGTGAAGACGGCCCGGCCGTTGTAGCGCGACTGGTAGGTCAGGAGGCGCCTCGAGAAGAACCGGGTGCGCGACGCCGAGTAGGCGTCCCACACGATGTACTGGATCTCGCCGCTGCGAATCGCGTTGTCCGCGTTGGACAGCGGCTCGTACGCCGGGTTGCGGTGCAGCGGGTTCGAGCTGACCGACAGTCCGTACGCCTTCCGGTGACCGTAGAACTCGATGATGTTCGCCATCGACGGGCCGACGGCGAGGAAGCTCGACCCCTCCGGCACGTGTTGTTGCACCCACGCTCCCAGCTCGCGCCCGCCCGGCACGCCCCCGGAACCGGC
>JBBQFB010000051.1:0-20387 GCA_038321545.1 Gaiellales bacterium | reverse complement strand
CCCCACTCATCGCAAGCCGGCGAACGCCTCACCAGCGCTCCACCCAGTACCGAATACCCCACCCGAAATCCGCGGCACCAACCGCAGACCCGCCCAGCCGCCGCCCGGCCCGGCGCACCGCCCCGGGCCCGCCCGTCAGCGGTGCGCGACGATCCTGGCGCCACCCAGGACGCCGTCGGCGTACAGGCCGGCCATCGTCGCGAAGAAGTCCTCCAGCCCGGCCGCCGTGCCCTCGCCGTGCACGCGAACGAGCCGGTCGCGGTCGGCACGGAACGCCACCAGACGCTCCGCGGTGAACGCCGTCCAGTCGGCCGTCACGTCCTCGAGGTCGACCGTCACGAAGCCGGCGGCGAGGATGTCCTGCCGGTACCGGTCGGGCGGCGGCACGTACGGGCACTGCACCTTCACGCGCAGCGCCTCTCGCTGCGCGGCCGTCGGGTCCGAGCGCAGCGTGAAGTCCTCGATGTACATGCCGGCACCCGGACGCAGCGCGCGATGGCACTCGGCGAACAGCCGGGCGCGGTCGGGGATGTGCAGGAACGCGAGGTAGGAGATGACGGCGTCGTAGCCGCCCACCGCCGGCGGTCCGTCGAGGATGTCACCCGCGACGTGCGAGACCCGCTCCGACAGACCGCAGCGGCGCGTCAGATCGGCCGCCATCGCGTTCAGGTCGGGCTGCAGCTCGAGCGCCGTCACGTGACACCCGGTCGTCGCTGCCAGCCACCGGGCCGGGCCGCCGATACCCGCGCCCACGTCGAGCACGCGCGATGCGCCGTCCAGCCCGAGCCGCGCCGCCGCGAGATCGACGGCCTCCGTGCCGTGGTAGTGGTACTGGTCGAACGGCACCAGTTGCCCGACCGTCAGAGGCGCGTCGTCCGCAATCCCGAGCGCGCGCAGCTCGTGGTGGATCCGCTCGACGCGGTCGTAGAGCTTCATGCTCTTGGCCGACTCCATGACCGGCCGAGTCTACGTGAGGTCACGGCCTCCTGAGCGGCCCCACCCGGAGGCTCGCCGCCGAGTCGGCGATCAGCATCGCGAGCCGGCGCTCACGCGTCTCGGGCCGCTTTGCGCTCATCACCCAGTGCGACGCCTGTCGCTGGTAGGAGGGCGCCTGCGCGTGAAACCACGCGAGCCCCGCCGGCGACTCCGCGCGGAACCGCGTCTCGAACGCCTCGTCGAGCACCGGCGCAACCGCCTGCTCGTGGGTGTACAGGCCCATCCGGTCCTCGCGCCGCGCCTCGAAGGCGTGCCGGCCGGCGTCGTGGACGAGCCCTTCCTCGACGAGCTCGGCGAACCGGCGGATGTTGACCGCGCTCCAGATCGACCGCGCCCGGCGGGGCGTGAAGCGGATCGTGTAGGTCGTCTCGTCGACGCCCCTGCGCACGCTGTCGATCCACCCGAAGCAGAGCGCGACGTCGACCGCCTCGGGCCACGCGATGGTGGGGATGCCGGAGCCGCGCCGCCGGAACGCCACCAGCACGTCGGGCGCCGTCTCGTGGTTCGCCTCGAGCCACGCACGGAACGAGACGGAGTCTTCGAAGAAGTGATGCGGAACGTCAGACAACGTGATCGATCGCGACGTGCGACTCGACCACGATCGCCGCCATCGTCGTCATCGCGCGGCGCACCTCGGCCAGGTCCTCGGCGTTCGCGATGTACCGGTCGAGCAGGGCGCGCCCGAGCCCGACGTGGAACTTCTCGTCGCGGATGATCTGCTCGTAGGTCTTCACGACCTCCGGCAGGTCGTAGCGCTGGCCGGCGGCGACGATGCCCTCGAGCGTGCCCGTTGCGGCCGTCTCCGACATGTTCCACGCCGCGATGGCACCGAGCGGGTGCCGGTCCAGGCAGTCCCAGAGGAAGGCGCTCCACGTGACGGCCGAGGGCGGCGGCTCGGTCGGCACCGTGCCGCCCAGGCGCTCGATGATGCGCCCTACGTCGTCGTAGTGCTCGGCCTCGTCCAGCAGTTGCCGGGCGAGCGCCGTCACGTGCCGGCGCTCGAACCGCGCGCCGTAGCGTCGGATCTGCTCGCCAAGCATGTAGACGTAGTCGATCTCGCGCCAGCAGCGCGGCACGAACCAGGCCGCCAGCATCGCGTCGTCGCGGCTGGCCGCGTAGGTCTCCCAGTACGCGTCGGCGCGGAGCCGCACCTCGGCGATGGTGGCCGCGCAGAGGTGGTCGATCTCGGCGCGGATCGGGTCGAGCCCCCGGTGCCGCTCTGCCCCGGCAAGCGCGCGCTCCGTGACGTCAGCCATACCGGCAGTCTACGACCGGAACGGGATCGCAACGGGCCGGAGCGGCGCGCCGGTGGCGCCGCGCAGCTTGAGCGGGAAGCCCATGAACGCGAACTCGCCAATCCTCTCGGCCGCCAGCTCCTCCATGTCGACGACCTCGATGATCTGGGCACCGGCAGTCGCGAACAGGTAGCTGTGCACCGGCAGGAACTTCTCCGGATCGGGGTTCGGCACGACCTCGAGGCTGAGGCTGTCGCCCGCGATGCACATCGCGCCGGCCTCCTCGCACAGGTAGCGCGCGGCCTCCAGCCCGATCCCCGGCTGGTCGGTGATGTAGCCCGCGACCTCGGGCCAGATGGTCATCCGCCCCGTCCGGACGCAGACGACGTCCTTCGGCCGCAGCTCGACCGAGAGCCGCTCGGCGGCGCCGATCAGGTCGGCCTTCGTGATCTCGTAGCAGGGCGGCAGGCAGTCGACGCCGTGCAATCCGGCGACATCCAGCAGCGCGCCGCGCGCGATGATCGGCGGGTAGTTCTCGGGGCCGCCCTTCAGCCAGTGCCGGCTGCCGAGATGCTCCTTCTGCGTCCAGCCGTTCCAGAACACCCCGTGGTGGCCGAAGTGGTTGAGCGTGTCGAGGTGCGTGCCGCAATGCACGTACATCTGGATCGCGTCGCCCGAGTACGAGTACTTCTCGAGCAGGTGCGGCGAGACGCCCGCCAGCCCGTCGATGATCGCCCCGTCCGGAGTGTGCGTCATCCAGATGTCGTACAGCGGGTCGCCGGCGGCGATCCACGACGGCATGCCCTTGAAGTACTCAACCGAGAGGTCGAACACGTGGCGGCCGTCGCAGCGAGCGAGGATCTCGGCCGACAGCTCCGGCGTCATCCAGTTGAGCCGCCCGATCTCGTCGTCCGGTCCCCACGGGCTCCGCGAGACCTTGAGGTCGTCACGCTCCATCAGCGCCTCGAAGACGAGGCCGTGATCACCGCACATCGAACCCTCCCGGAGACGTTGGCGGGATCATTGCAGCAGCCCGGCGTAGGATTCCGGGGTGGTTCGCCACGACGACCCCGAGTACGTCCGCCGCTTCGGCGCCGCCGAGCGGTCGCGCGCGTTCGGCCCGGTCGCCGCGGCCTACGAGCGCGGTCGCCCGGGGTATCCGGACGATGCCGCGCGGTGGGCCGTCGGCCGCGACACGGGCGCCGTGCTCGATCTCGGTGCGGGGACCGGCAAGCTGACGCGCGCGCTCGCCGCGCTCGGGTACCAGACCTACGCCGTCGAGCCGGACGACGCCATGCGGGCCGTGCTGGAGGCCACCAGTCCATCGACGCACGTCTCTCCCGGCTCGGCGGAGACGGTGCCGCTGCCCGCCGCCAGCGTCGACGCGGTCGTCGTCGCCCAGGCCTGGCACTGGTTCGACCACGCCCGAGCCGCGGCCGAGGTGCGGCGGGTGGTGCGTCCCGGCGGTCACGTCGCGCTGCTGTACAACATCCGCGACGAGCGAGTGCCCTGGGTCGAGCGCTTCGCATGCGCGACCGGCGAGCGGTTCGGATCGGCGTCCCAGCGGCTCGAGTTCGGCGGCGTCCGTGACGTGCCTGGCTTCGGCCCGGTCGAGAACCGGGAGTTCGGCCATGTCGAACGGCTCACGATCGACGACCTGACCGCGCTGGCGCGCTCGTTCAGCTTCGTGGCGCTGTTGCCGGACGACGAGCGGCGCCACGTGATCGAGGCCGTCGAGGCGATCGGTCGCGGCGCGGCGGGCGACGACGACATGGTCGAGCTGCCGTACCGGCTGTTCGCCGCGCGAGCGGTTGTGGGTATCCCGTAACTTCCGGCCGGCCACCGGCCGATAGGCTTGTCCCATCGTGTTCCCCCTCGCGCTGATCGGCGACGCGTTCGACACGCTCAAGGATCTCTCCGACGGGCCGTGGTTCATCGTCGCGATCTTCGCGGTCGCGCTGCTCGACTCCGTGATCCCGCTGGTACCCAGCGAGACGCTGGTGATCGTCGGCGGGGTGGCTGCCGGACGCGGCGACCAGTTCCTGGGATTCGTGATCCTGGCGGGCGCGCTCGGCGCCTTCGCCGGCGACAACATCGCGTACCAGCTCGGCCGGTCGGCCGAGGACTGGCTGCGCCGGACGGTGTTCCGCAGCGATGCCGGGGCGAAGCGCCTCGAGTGGGCGACGCAGCAACTCGAGGTGCGCGGCGGCCTGCTGCTCATCACGGCGCGGTTCATCCCCGGCGGCAGGACCGCAGTCACGATCGCGAGCGGCGTCACCGGCCAGCCGCGCAAGCGGTTCATGCTGTTCGACGCCGTCGCGGCGACGATCTGGGCCACCTACGCGTCGTTGCTCGGATTCATCGGCGGCAAGACGTTCGAGAACAACCACACCCTCGCGTTCGGCGTCGCGTTCGGGCTCGCCGTCACCGGCACGGTGCTGATCGAGACCATCCGCTGGCTGCGCGGCCGCCGGACGCAGTCCTCCTGAAACGGCGGGGCATCCGTAGAGTGCGAGCGGTGGAACGACTGGAGCGGACGATCTACGTGTTGGCGTTCGGCGTGCTGACGTTCGCGCTGCGCACCCTCGCCGAGCCGGCCCGCACGGCGCTGTCCGTGGCTGCCGCAGCGATGGTCTACGCGGCGCTGGTGGCGCTCGCCGCGCGCGTCGTGAATGCCGTGGAGCTCGCGCCACGGGTGTGGCGCGCCGCGTTGATGCTGATCGCGGGCACCGGGCTCGCATCGTTCCTGTTCCCGCTCCCGCTGCTCGCGATCGTGTTCGGCGCCGTGTTCTGCGGTCTCGACGTCGCGAAGCACTGGCGTCCGGCCGGCCTCCCCGCGCCGGATCGGGCCTGACTCAGGCCGTCCGCGGGAACCGCTCGGCCGACCGGGCCCGCGCCCGCTCCGCCTCGACCTCGCGGTTGCGCGGTGGGGCCACGGTGACCAGCTCGGCGAGCAGCTGGCGCGAGACCTCGGCGACCGCGGCGACGGCGCGGTCGAACGCGGCGGCGTTGGCCTGGGACGGCTTTGCCGCACCGCTGACCTTGCGGACGTACTGCAGCGCGGCTGCGTGCACCTCGTCCTCGGTGGCGGGCGGATCGAAGTTGTGGAGGGTCCGGATGTTGCGGCACATGACCCCGAGGGTAGCGCGCTTCAGCCGTCGAGCAATGCCGCCGCCGCGAGCCACGCGTCCTCGACGACGGCCCGACCGGCACGGAGCGCGCGGAGCTCCTCGTCGAGCGCCGAGACGCGCGCGAAGTCGGTCGCGTGCTCGGCCATCAGCGCGTGCAGCTCCACCTCACGGGCCGCCAGCCGCTCGAGCTCGCGTTCCAGCCGTGACGCGTCGCGCCGGGCCTGCCGCACGAGCGCGCCCCGGGTCGGCTCGGTCGCACGAGCTGCCGGCGGGGGCGGCGGTGGGGCGGCGCCACGCCGCTCGTCGAGGTACTGGTCGATGCCGCCCGGCAGGTGGCGCAGCGTGAGGTCGTCGGCGATCGCGTAGACGTCGTCGCACACCCGCTCGACGAGGTACCGGTCGTGGCTCACGACCACCAGCGTTCCGGGCCACGAGTCGAGCAGGTCCTCGAGCGCGAGCAGCGTGTCGATGTCGAGGTCGTTGCTCGGCTCGTCCAGCACGAGCAGGTTCGGCTCGCCCATCAGCAACCGCATCAGCTGCAGGCGCCGGCGTTCGCCGCCGGACAGGTCGCGCACGTGCGTCCAGCCGCGCCCGCCGCCGAAGCCGAACCGCTCGCAGAGTTGGCCCGCGGTCAGCTCGCGCCCGTCGGCCAGCGCGATCCGGCGTCGCACGGTCTCGAGCGATTCGAGCACGCGCAGGTCGCCGTCGAGGTCCTCGAGCTCCTGTGACAGGAACGCCGGGCGCACGGTGGCGCCGCGCTTCACCGAACCGCCGTCGGGCTCGGCGAGGCCGAGCAGCACGCGCAGCAAGGTCGTCTTGCCGGAGCCGTTGACGCCGACCAGCGCGACGCGATCGCCCGGCCCGAGGCGCCACGTGAGGCGGCGGAACAGCCGGCGCTCGCCGAGCGTGACATCGATGTCCTCGAGGTCGACGACCGAGCGCCCGAGGCGGGCGGTCGAGAACCGCAGCAGCTCGACGCGATCGCGCGGCGCCGGCTCGTCGGCTATCAGCGCGTTGGCGGCGTCGATGCGGAACCGGGGCTTCGAGGTCCTCGCCGGCGGGCCCCGTTGCAGCCACGCGAGCTCCTTGCGGAGCAGGTTCCGGCGGCGCTCCTCCGTGGCCGCGGCGATGCGATCGCGCTCGGCACGCGCCAGTACCCAGGCCGCGTACCCGCCGTCGTACTGGTGCACGGCGTGGCCGGTCACCTCCCACGTCTGCGTGCAGACGGCGTCCAGGAACCAGCGGTCATGGGTCACCACCACGAGGGCGGGCCGGCCGCGCAGGTGGCGGGCCAGCCAGTCGACGCCCTCGACGTCGAGATGGTTGGTCGGCTCGTCCAGCAGCAGCAGGTCGGAGCCGGCCAGCAGCAGCTTCGAGAGCGCGATCCGGCGGCGCTCGCCACCGGACAGCGGCGCGATCAGCGTGTCGAGCCCCTGCGGGAACCGCGTCGCCGCCACACCGCCGAGGAGCGCGTCGAGGACGTCGCGGATGCGCGCGTCGGCGGCCCACTCGTGGTCGGCCAGCCCGCCCACGACCTGCTGCCGGATCGTGCGCGCCGGGTCGAGATCGTCGCCCTGGCCGAGCATGCCCACCCGCAGGTTCGCGTTATGCGTGATGACGCCGGAGTCGGGCTGGTCGAGGCGCCCGATCAGCCGCAGCAGCGTCGACTTGCCGCCGCCGTTCTGGCCCACGACGCCGATCCGGTCGCCCGCCGCCACGCCCAGCGAGACGTCGGCCAGGACCGGGTCGCCGGCGTACGACCGCGAGACGGCCTCGAGGCTGACGAGGTTGCGAGGCGGCGCGGCGATGGGCGCATTGTCACCGGCCACTCGCTCATCAGCGCAGGCGCGCTGTAGATTGAGAGCATGGCTTCAGACTTTCCGGCCCTGACCGAGCTCGCCCGGTACGTTCCCGGCGCGGGCGATCAGGTCGCCATCCACCTCGACAGCGGTGCGACGGAGACCGTCGACGTCGTGCGGACCGAGGGTTCGCACATCGTCGTGCGGACCGCGCTGGTGCCGGGAGCGGGCGAAGCGGTCGGCCTCGTCTGGATGATGCCGGTCGGTCACGCGTGGTGCTCGGCGCAAGCGACGGCGCTGCCCGACGGCGAGCTCGAGCTGGCCCTCGGCACGGTTACCGTCCGCGAGGGCCGGCGCGCGCGCCGCACGGCTCCGACCCGGCCCGTGCTGACCACCATGCGGCTCGGTGACGGCACGATGGTCGCGGGCCGGCTGCTCGACGTCAGCGATGGCGGCGCCGCCGTGCTGGTCCCCGACGGCAGCGTCGGTCCGGGTCTCGTCGTGCACGTCGTCTTCGCCGCGGATGGCGAGACGGTGGAGGCCGACTGCGTCGTCATGCACGCCACGGCGCGCGACGACGAGACGCTCGTCGGCCTCGCGGTCGAGACCGGCACCAGCGGTCTCCTGCGCCTCGCCGGCGTCAGCACCTAGGACGGGCTCAAGGGCCCACCCGTCGCTCCCCTGCGACGGATGGACCCAGCCCCCGAGCCCCGGTCTAGCCGGACGCGCCGATGTACGGACCGGCGGCGTTTACCCGCAGCAGCACGACCGGCGCGACGCACGGCTTCGGCACGTCCAGCTTCTGCCGGATGCTGGCGTCGCCCTCCGGGCTGAACGCGACCGGGTCGGTCGTGTCGGCCACGACGCCGTTGCAGAACAGGCCGGCGACCAGCGTTGGCAACGGATTACCCGGGACGCGGCCCGGGATCACGAGGCCCCGCACCTTGATGCGCGTGTCGCCGTTGCGCTTCACGCGAATGGTGCTGTGCCGGTTCGCGACCCACGGTGCGCCCCCGGGGTTGACCCCGAACACCGCGACGCCCGCCGGCGTCGCCGTCAGCGGCGTGCTGCCGGCGACTCCCGATCGCAGCAGATCGGGCTTGTCGCTGCCGATCGCACCCGGCGCGACGGCCAGTGCCGCGACCGCGGCGCCGGCGATGAGCGCGACGTAGCCATTGCGCTTCCGCATCTGTTACCCCCCAGTTCGATCAGGTACGAACGGGGTACGCGCGAGCCGCTACGCCGGATTCATCGCCGCTGCAACGCGACTGCCGAGAGCGCCTCGAACACCACCATCGACGCGAGCAGCGCCGTGACCTGACCCGGTCCGTCGTACTGCGGCGCCACCTCGACGACGTCGTAGCCGACGAACGGGACCGTCGCCAGGGCCCGGTACAGCTGGAGCGCCTCGTGGCTGGTCGGGCCGCCGACCTCGGGCGTGCCGGTGCCGGGCGCAAACGCCGGGTCGACGAAATCGATGTCGAACGTGCAGAAGGTCGGGCCGCCACCGATGCGGGCCTGGACGCGTTCCAGGACGGCCTCCGGCGCGAGCGTGGCGAGCTCGATCCAGCCGACCGTCTCGACGCCGAGCGTGGCCGGGATCGCCTCGTCGTCCTCGCCGTACAGCGGCCCGCGCATGCCGAGCTGGATCATCCGCCCGGGCACCAGCACGCCCTCCTCGATGGCCCGCTTGAACATCGTGCCGTGCGCGTACGGGAGGCCGTTGTAGGAGTCCCAGAGGTCGGTGTGGGAGTCGAGGTGCACGAGCCCGAGCGGGCCGTGCACCTTCGCCAGCGCCCGCAGCTCGGCGAGCGTCACGAGATGGTCGCCGCCGATGCCGATCGGAACGGCCGCCGACTCGGCGATCGGGCGGACGAACTCCTCCATCCGCTCGAGCGTCTCGGCCACGTAGCCCGGGGCCGTCGGCGCGTCGCCGTAGTCGATGCTCGACAGCGCGCCGAACACCTGCACGCGGAGGGCGTGGTTGTAGGTACGGATCATCCCGGACGCCGACCGCACGGCCTCCGGCCCGAACCGCGCACCGGAGCGGAACGACGTCGAGCCGTCCCACGGCAGGCCGAACACGGCCGCGTCGACGCCGGCGAGATCCTTCACGTACGGCAGCCGCGCGTACGTGCGCGGGCCGGTGAAACGCGGCGCTTGAAGCGCATCCCAGGGCTCGTACATCGCGGGAGTATCCCGTACGCGCACCGGATCCGCGAGAATCACACGATGGGCGCCGCGCGATCAGTCGCGTTCCGGCTCGCGATGAGCGAGCGCTTCGAGTCGGTCGTCAGCGCCGTCCCCGGCTGCCGGCGACTGGCGTACAGCCGGGCGCGGCGGTACGTCGCCGGCCAGACGCTGGACGAGGCCCTCGACGTGACGCGCCGCCTGCTCGGTCGCGGGCTGGCCGTCAGCCTCGACGCGTTCGGCGAGCTGGTCGGCGATCCCGCGCAGGCCCGGGCGGCAGCCGGGTCCTACGCCGACCTGGTCGCGGCAGCGGCCGCGCTGGACGGCGACGTGTGGGTGTCGGTCGACCTCTCCCACATCGGCCTCGACGTCTCTCCCGACTTCTGCCGGGAACAGCTCGCGCGCATCACGGAGCGCCTGCCGCCCGGCATGCGGCTCCAGGTCGGCGCCGAGGACGCCGCCCGCTGCGATGCGATCCTCGACATCGTCGAGGAGGCAGCGGCCCGCGGCGCGTCACTCAGCTGCACGCTGCAGGCCAACCTCCGCCGCAGCATGGACGACGTGCCGCGAGTGGCGTCGTTCGGCATCCCCGTACGGCTCGTGAAGGGCGCGTTCGTGGAACCGGCCGCGGTCGCGTACGCGTACGGGCCCGACACCGACCTGCGCTACGTCGAGCTGCACGTCGCGCTCCGCGAGCGCGGCGCGACCGTGCTGACGGCGACGCACGACACCGCGCTCCGTGAGCTGCTCGCGCCCGACCAGGTCGAGATGCTGCTCGGTGTGCACGAACAACAGGCCGCCAGGCTCGCATCCAACGGGACGACCGTGCGAATCTACGCCCCGTACGGAGCGATGTGGTTCCGCTACTTCATGCGTCGCGTCGCCGAGGCGCAGGGCTCGTGACGATCGGGAGGTCACCGTGATCGCAGTCGAACATCACGACGGAGTTGCCGTCGTCCGCCTCGAGCACGGCAAGGTCAACGTGCTCGACCTCGAGCTGCTGCAGGCCATCGCGGCCACCCTCGCCGAGCTGCACGACGCGGACGCGATCGTGCTGACCGGCGCGGGCCGCGCCTTCTCGGCCGGCGTCGACCTGAAGCGGCTGCTCGACTCGACGCCGGGCGAGGTCGACGAGTTCCTGCACGCGCTCGACACCGGCCTGCTCGCGCTCTACGACTACCCGCGTCCCGCCGTGGCGGCCGTCAACGGACACGCGATCGCCGGCGGGTGCATCCTCGTCCAGGCGTGCGACTACCGCGTCATGGCGGGTGGCACGATCGGCGTCGCCGAGCTGCGGGTCGGCTTGCCGTTTCCGACCGCGCCGCTCGAGATCTTCCGCACCGCGGTCGGGGCGCGCGCTGCGGAGCTGGTGCTGACCGGCCGCACCGTCGGTCCCGACGTCGCGCTGACGGTCGGCATGGTCGACGAGGTGGTCGCGCCCGACGACCTGCTCGACGTCGCGCTCGCCATGGCGACCCACCTCGGGCACATCCCGAGGTCGACCTTCGCCCACACGCGGGAGCAGTTGCGCGGCGACGCCCGGCGACGCATCGACGCCGGTCGGGACGACGACGTCGCCACGCGTGCGCTGTGGCACTCCGACGAGATCCGCGGAGCGATCCAGGGCTATCTCGACGCGCTCGCCGCGCGATGAGCGAGCTCGAGTCGCGGGTCTGCGACGCGATCGGGCTGCGCTGGGCGGGGCTGCGCTGGGCGGATCACGGCCGTCGATGCTGCTGAGCAGCTTCGAGCAGTGGCGGCCGGCTGCGAGCCGCCGCGGCCGGTTTTCGGATGCAGTCAACAGCGGTAGGTGGGCGGAGAAGATGAAGCGTTTCGGCGCTTGTGATAGCTGGCTTCTGCGTAGGAGCTACACGCCTCCGAGACCGCCTCGAGGGGACGGAACGGACGCTCCGACTCTGAGTCCGGCTCAGGCCGAACGAGCAGCCGACTCCAATCGCAGACGCAAGGCGAACGCGGGTGCAGGCGTTGCTGCGTGCTGCCTTCGTCGGTTGCCGTGAAGAGCCGCAAGCGCGGAGGCGACAGGGGACGCCTCAAATGACAGGTGATGACCCCATCCGCATCCGTGGACGCGGCGCATCGCAGCCTTCGAGGCAGCGCGCTTCGGGCTGCGCCGGGCGAGGCTGCGCCGGGCGAGGCTGCGACGGGCGAGGCTGCGACGGGCGGATGCAGCCTTCGAGGCTCAGCAGCTTCGGGCGGCGCCGGGCGGGTCTGCGCTTAGTGCCGCGGATTTCGGATGGGGTATTCGGCTCTAGCAGTAGCGCTGGTGAGGCGTTCGACGGCTTGCGATAGGTCGCCTCAGCGCCGCAGCCCGGGGTTGGGCGCAGGCCGAACGAGCAGCCGACTCGGATCGCCGACGCAACGCGATCGCGGGCGCAGGCGTGGTGGCGCTCAGCCTTCGTCGGATGCCGTGAACAGCCGCAAGAGCGGAGGCGACAGGTAGACGTCTCAAGTGGCAGGCGAATACCCCACCCGCATCCAGGACGCGGCGCATCGCAGACCTGAGGATGAGCAGCTTCGGGCGGCGCCGGCCGAGGCTGCGATCCGCCGCTCCCCATACTTGGATGGAGTCAACAGCGGTAGGTGACGCAACGCGATCGCGGGTGTAGCCGTGTCAGCTGCCAGGCAGATGATCGGACACGGCCGGTGTCGCGAGCGAGGCGCGGTCCGGCAGGAACGCCCTGGCGCCCGGAACCGTCCTCGGCTCGCCCTCGACGACCCACTCCGCCACCGTGCGGCCGATGCCGGGGGCCGACTGGAAGCCCGAGCCGCCGCCGCCGTACGCGGCCAGCACCGTGGGACGATCGGCGTGCGGGCCGATCGACGGTTCGCCGTCCGGGCTGATCGGATAGATGCCCGCCCAGACACCGTCCAGGCCCGCCTCCGCAAACGCCGGCAACCGCTCGGCGAGCCGCTCGCCGACTGCCGCCATGTACGTCAGATCGTCGCCGCCTCGCCGGTACCGGTCCGGGTCGACCACGTCGTGCAGCGCATCCTCGGTGTGCAGCCCGGCGATGATCGACGTCGGCGAGTCGTGCCGGAAGTAGAGACCCTCGCGACCCGAGCCGGGCACGTAGTCCATCACCGACGTCATCCGGAAACCGAACGGCTCCGGAACGCGCGCGAACAGCGCCTGATGACGCTCGGCGCGCACCGTCACCGACGTGCCCAGCAGCGCGCCCACCGGCGTCGCCCAGGCACCGGCCGCGTTCACGACGTAGTCGCACCGCAGCGTCCCGGTGGTCGTCTCGAGCACGTGGCGTCCGTCAGCGCCCACGTCGGCGCCGAGCAGCTCGGTCTGCTGCGCGATCGTCACACCCTTCGCACGCAGCAGGTCGGCGATGATCGTGCAGGTCAGCGACGGATCGACGAACCCGTCACTCGGGCCGTACAGGCCGCCGGCGATGTCGTCGCACACCATGCCCGGCACCAGCGCCGCGATCGCGGCGCGGTCAAGCACCGCCGCATCGCCCACGCCGAGGTCGTGCTGGATCGCGACGCTGCGCGCGAACACCTCGAGATCGGCCGCCGAGTGCCCGAGCCGCAGGTAGCCGTTGCGCGTCACCGGCAGGGCGGCGTCGCGCTCCAGCCGCGCGAAGAACTCCATCGAGCAGACGCGAATCGCGATCGGAACCGGGTCGAGGTACTGCGTCTCGATGATGCCGACCGCAAGGCCGGACGACGCGCTCGCGACATGGCGCTTCTCGATCACCGTGACGTTGTGGACACCGAGTTCGTGGAGCTCGAACGCCGTGCAGAGGCCGATCGCGCCGGCTCCCACGACGACGATGCTGGGCTGCTCGCTCATGGCGGCATCGTTGCAGGAACCCGACGGTCGCTCGCGGCGTAGTAGGCGTGAGACGCTTCCCGGAGGTCACGATGCGCGCCACGATCGCCCCATTCATCCTGCTGGCCGGACTGCTCGCCGCGTGTGGCGGATCCGGCGCCGACAAGACACCGACTGCGCCGGCGGCAACCACGGCGGCCGCGCCGGCCGCCTCCACCGCCGCCGTCGCGCCGGCCACCACCGCCGCCGCGCCGGTCCCGAAGGGTGAGTGGGCGCTCGCGGGCGGAGCGGGCGCGAAGGCCGTCGCCAACGTCGGCTCGGACGGCGACAGCGCGACCGTGACGCGGCTGCTGGTCGCCGATGTCGCGGGCGGCGCCACGCGCGGCGTCCACTACGTCGACGGCGCCTGGTCACTGCCCGTGCCGGTCGGCGGCGCCGCGCCCGAGGGCCTGGCGTGGAACGCCGACCGGGCGGTGCTCGCGTCGACGGACGTCCCGAGCCGCTTCGTCACCCTCCCGCTCGACACGGGCACGACGCACCCGACCGTGATCGACCTGTCACAGGACGGCGCCTTCACGTACGACGCGCTCAGCACCGACGGCACGCTGCTGTACCTCGCCCAGTCCACCGACGCCACGGGCCACGCGGTTGACAAGATCCGCGCGTACGACATCGTCCGGGGCTCACTGAACCCCGATCCCGTGGTCGACAAGGGCGGCGGCTCCGAGGCGATGAGCGGCACGCCCGTCGCCCGTGTGCGATCGCAGGACGGCAGCGCCGTCTACACCGTGTACGAGGGGCGGGAGCACCCGTTCGTGCACGCGCTGCTGACCGACATGCAGATCTCGGTCTGCGTCGACCTGCCGGGCGGCGCAGCCATGGGCGCGACCGATGGCTGGACGATCGCGATGTCCGGCAACGGGCGCGTCCTGACCGCCACCAGCGAGCGCCTGGGCGAGTCGTTCGTGATGGACGTCACCGACCACTTCCCGGTGCTCCGCGGCGCTGCCTAGCGGCGCCGGAACACGTAGACGGCCGACTCCAGCTCCGGTGGGAGGACGAGCGCGCCGAGCGCCTCGTCCTCCTCCACCGTGAAGCCGGTCTGCGACCGGTACTCGTCCCAGTTGCCCGCTGCGAACGCATGCTTGGAGGCGATCACGACGTACAGCTCGACGCTGCGCGTGCGGAACACGTGCTGCTCGAACCGGTTGCCGGCGGGCGGCCACGAGCAGAGGACGACGGCCGGGGCGTGCACGCGCAGCGCCTCGCGCGCGTCCTGTCGGATGACGTCGGACGGGAACGTCACGGCGTGGTTCCAGCTGTGATCGTCAGTGGCGGTGATCGTCCCGCCGGCGTCGCGCAGGAACCGCGACAGTGTCCCGTCGCCGGCGGCGATCTCGAGGCACGGGCGGTCGCCGATCAGCGTCGCCAGGCGGTCGATGAGCTGCTGCGAGTAGAAGCAGTAGATGCCCTTCGGCTGCACCAGCGGGAGGAGCCGCCGGCGCTGCCACAGCAACGGCCACACGGCGCGGAACCAGCCGATCGAGACCGGCTTGCGCTCCAGGCCGTCCGCGAACAGCAGCCGCTGCGCGACGAACCCGTTCAGCAGCCCGAACCGGATCCGGCTGCCACGGACGCCGGCGGCGGCCTGCAGCCACTGCCCGCGCACGGCGGCGATGGCCATCTGCCGGCGGATCCGCATCCGCGGGTCGGACCCGGCCGGCGGCGGGCTCGAGACGGTCGCCACATACCGCGCGAGTGCCGCGCGATCCTGGGCGGCCACCAGCTCGGTCAGCTCGCGCTCGACCGCGGCCCACTCGGCCGGGTGCGCGGCACGGAGCTCCAAGAGCGTGGCGCCGACCACTACGCCGCCGCCTGCCGATCGTCGACTCCGTCGTGGTGCGCCGGCAGCCCCGGGGCGGGCCAGCCGGCAGCCGGCGTCGCGTGCTTCGTCAGGCCGTGCGGCGTCTTCTCCCACTTGGACGGGTTCGTGACCAGCTGCCCGAGCGCGCGCCAGGCGGCGATCGAGTGCAGCACCCAGTAGGCCGGCAGCAGCAGTGCCCACAGTGCGAGATCGAACCGGCGGCGCAGCACGGCGGCGGTCACCGATGCCGCGATCATGATGGTGTTGCCGACCACGAGGCTGAGCGCGGCGAGCGTGGCGGCGTTGAGGCCCGTGAACCCGAGCTGCGGGCTGTGCCCGACCACCAGCGGCGCCAGGCACGCGACCCACAGCACCGGCGCCGCGAGGAACGCCAGCGGCGTGCCGGCGACGAGGAACACGAGCGTCAGCGTGCCCTGCAGCCCCGCCATCCGGACGAACCGGACCGGGTGCCGCGTGTGGACGAGCGCCGTCTGCATGTAGCCCTTGATCCAGCGCGTGCGCTGCTTGATCCACGGCCACGGCCGGCAGCAGGCCTCCTCGAGCGTCGTCGAGGCCAGGGTCGAGACCGTCATGCCCTGGGCCGCGACACGGAGGCCGAGGTCGGCGTCCTCGGTCACGTTGTGCGGGTCCCACGCGCCCACCGCCCGCAGCGGCTCGACGCGGAAATGGTTGGACGTACCACCCAGCGGGATCGGCAGATGCAGCGCGGCGAGGCCGTCCAGCATCAGGTCGAACCAGTGGGCGTACTCGAGCGTGAAGAACCGCGTGAGGGCGTTCTCGTCGACGTTCCAGTACGACAGCCGGGCCTGCAGGCAGATCATCTCCGGCGGCGCCGCGCGGAACGCCGCCACGGCCTTCCGCAGCTGGTCGGGCGCAGGCCGGTCCTCGGCGTCGTAGATGACGAGGAACTCGCCGCGCGCGAAGTTGAGTCCGACGTTGCACGCCTTCGGTTTCGTTCGCGGCTGGCCGTCCGGCACGACCACGATCCGAACGAACGCCGGCAGGCCGGAGCCCATCGCGGCCTCGATCGTAGGCCGGTCGACCTCCTCGAGCAGCAGCAGCACCTCGAGCCGGTCGCGTGGGTAG
Source organism: Gaiellales bacterium (assembly GCA_038321545.1). Classification (GTDB taxonomy): domain Bacteria; phylum Actinomycetota; class Thermoleophilia; order Gaiellales; family F1-60-MAGs149; genus VFJZ01. The sequence goes on along the minus strand of JBBQFB010000051.1, from coordinate 4,260 downwards.
TCGAGGTGGCCGAGATGCTCCACGAGGTCGGCGATCACGTTCGCCTCGCCGAACGCCGGCACCAGCACGGTGTAGCGCGGCAGGTCGGCGTCAGGGATGTCGGGCACCTCGGTCACGACCCGCCGCGCGCGCCGCCCGAAGCCGGCCAGGATCGCGAGCGCCTTGAAGCCGACGTTCATCACGACCGCGATGTTGAGCGCGAGGAAGATGCCGTTCGCGGTCGCGAGCGGTGCGGAGATCGCGATCCCGACGAGCGCGGCGAGCAGCGCCAGCAGCACCACGATCTGCGGCCGCGTGACAACGCGGGAAGCGGAGTCGTCGGGCGAGCGGGCGGCGAGATCGGATGAGGCGCGGACGGTGAGTTCGGCGCCGAAGGACCGGAGGACGGCGTTCCGGACGTCCCAGTCGGTCGTGACCATCCAGGCGATCCCGCCAGCCCCCACGGACGCCCGCACCTCGGACTCGAACGCCGGCGACGGGCGCTCGGTCGTCGCCACCACGAGCGTCTCATGCTCGCGGACGAGCGGCAGCCACGACATACCTGCCAGATCGGCGATGTCGATGCCGAGCTCCTCGCACAGATCGCGGTCGAGCACGTGCCGCGCCAGGTCGACGTGGGGGATCCCCCATGCGTCCGACAGCGCGCGGAAGACATCGAGCCGGTGCACGTAGCCGCGGGCGACGAGGATCTCGCCCAGGCGGCCGGCGGTGCGTTGCTGCTCCGCCAGCGCCGCATCCAGGTTCTCAGCGGTCAGCGCGCCCTGCGCGACGAGCAGGTCGCCGAGCTGGGGAGGCAGCTGCGGCGGGCCGAGCCGAGCGCGCAGGTCGGTGACACGTTCGTGCGCATGGGCGCGCTCCGACCGCACGGCACGATCGCCGCCAGGATGGTCGTCAGACCCGGGCATGGCTCAGCTATCGGCGCACCACGCCGCAAAGCTGAGCGCGAACCGGCTTCACGGGCACACAATCCGGCTCTTACGCTGCTCTTCCAGTTGGCCGGTACAACTGGGGCCATGGCCTCGACCCTCCGCACACGGATCGCAACGGGAGCCGCCACGCTCGGCGCTCTCATCGCGCTCACGTTCGCGATCGATTCGTCCACGAACGTCCCCTCCACCACCTCGGCGGCAGCGTCCGCCATCCCCACGAGCGTGCTCTCGTCCGATACCGGGTCGACCGGAAGCTCCGTGTCGACCGGCAGCTCGTCTGCATCGAGCTCCGCCTCGAGCGCGAGCTCCGCCGCGGCCGCGGTCGCGGCTGCACCCGTCAGCGCCGCCCCCAGCTCGGGGACGAGCTGATGCTGCTCTGGTCGCTCGCCCGCGCCAGCGCCTTCGTGGCGTTCGGCGCCTACACCGGGGTGGTGGTGTGGGGCATCCTCGTCGCCGGCAGGGCCTTCCGGCCGGCCGCGCCGGCGGTCGCCTTCCACCGCATGCTCGCCTCGATCGGCATGGTCGCGATCGTCACCCACGTGACCGCGCTGCTGCTGGACTCCTACTCCCACGTCACGATCCCGGCACTGTTCGGCTTCGGGCCGTCGTACGCCGCCACGCTGGGAGCGATCGCGCTCTGGCTCGCGATCGGCCTGCCGCTCTCGTTCCGGCTGCGGAAGGCGAAGTTCATCTCGTACAAGGTCTGGCGCAAGATCCACTGGTTCGGCTACGCCGCCTGGGCGCTGATGCTGGCGCACGGCGTGTTCAACGGCACCGACACCGGCTCGCCGTACGCGGCGGCTCTCTACGCCGGCTCGCTCGGCCTCGTCGGATCAGCCGCCGCCTGGCGCCGGCTCGGGGTCGTCTCGGCCACGCAGGCACCGGTCCGCCGCCGCCCGTCGGCCGCCCGGGCAGAATAGGGTTCACATGCGGGTCCTGATCGTCGACGACGACCGCGCGGTACGTGACGCCCTCCGGCGGGCGTTGATGCTCTCCGGCTACGACATCGCTCTCGCCGTGGACGGCAACGAGGCGATCGCGCAGGTGGCCGAGACGGTGCCCGACGCGGTCCTGCTCGACGTCGGCCTGCCGGGCATGAGCGGGCTCGAGGTCTGCCGCGCGCTCCGCAAGGCGGGCAACCGGGTGCCGGTGCTGATGCTGACGGCGCGCGAGACGGTCGCCGACCGGATCGCCGGCCTCGACGCCGGCGCCGACGACTACCTGCCGAAACCGTTCGACCTCGGCGAGCTGGAGGCACGGGTGCGGGCACTCATGCGCCGGGCCGGCGCGGAGGGAGATCCCGATGTCCTGCGCTTCGCCGAGCTGCAGCTCGACGCCGGCCGCCACGGCGTGCGCGTCGGCGAGACGTTCGTCGAGCTGACCCGCACCGAGTACCAGCTGCTCGAGCTGCTGATGCTGAACCCGCGCCGCGTGCTGCCGCACAGCCTGATCTACGACCGCGTCTGGGGGTACGACTTCGGACCGGCGTCGAACGGACTGCGGGTCTACGTCGGCTACCTGCGGCGCAAGCTCGAGGAGGCGGGCGCCCGTCCGTTGATCCACACGATCCGCGGCGTCGGCTACGTCCTGCGCGAGCCATGAGTTTGCGCGTCCGCTTCGCGGCGGTCGCGGGTGCAGCCGTTGCGGTCGTCGCGATCGCCCTGGCCGCCGGCGCGTACGTGAGTGCCCGGGCCGAGCTGCGCGGGCAGATCGACAACGCGCTCGTCGATCGCGCGCGGACCTTCATCGACGGCTCCAGCGGCGACGGGGATCCCGACCATGACGGCAGCCGCTTCGGCCAACCGCCGCCGGTCGCGTTCGGTGGTGCCGCAGGCTCGTTCCAGGTGATCGCGCCCGACGGCACCGTCAGCCGTCCGGTGGGTGAGACGGCCGTGCTGCCGGTCGACGCGCAGGCCAAGAAGCTGGCGCGGTCCGGCGTCGGACGGGCCTTCACCGACGCCACGGTGGATGACGTGCACCTGCGCGTCCTGACCGTCGGCGACGGTGCCAACGGCGCCGTGCAGGTGGCGCGGCCGCTGACCGAGGTGGAGTCGTCGCTCGACCGGCTGCTGCTCGTGCTGGCGGCGCTCGCGGCGCTCGGCGTCGCGGTCGCGGCGGTGCTCGGTGCACTCGTCGCACGCGCCGCGCTGGCGCCGATCACGCGCTTCACCCGCAGCACGGAGGCCGTGATCGTCGATCCCGACCTGTCACACCGTCTCGAGGAGACCGGCCGCGACGAGCTGGGCCGGCTGGCGCGGAGCTTCAACGGCGCGCTGGCCGCGCTGGAGCGCTCCGTCGCGGCGCAGCGGCACCTGGTCGAGGACGCGAGCCACGAGCTGCGGACGCCGATCTCGAGCCTGCGCGCCAACATCCAGACTCTCGAGAGGGCGGAGCGCCTGCCGGCCGAGGACCAGGAGCAGCTGCGCGCCGACATCGTCGCCGAGCTGGACGAGCTGACGTCGCTGATCGCCGACATCGTCGAGCTGGCGCGCGGTGTGCAGCCCGGCGAGGCCCTCGACGACGTGCGCCTCGATCTGATCGTCGACGCGGCCTGCGACCGTGCCGAGCGTCGCGCCGGGGCGACCGTCGCGTTCCACCGCGAGCTGCCGGAGACGATCGTCCGAGGCGACCCGGAGCGCGTCGTCCGCGCCGTCTCGAACGTGATCGAGAACGCCCGCAAGTGGTCGCCGGAGGGCGGCGTCGTCGAGGTGGAGCTGGTGGACGGCGAGCTCGTCGTGCGGGATCACGGCCCCGGCTTCCCCGAGGACGACCTGCCGCACGTGTTCGATCGTTTCTACCGCTCCAGCCAGGCCCGCGGCACGCCCGGGTCCGGGCTCGGGCTCGCGATCGTCCGCCAGGCCGCCGAGGCCGGCGGCGGCGGCGTGGCGGCTGCCAACGCGCCCGGCGGCGGCGGCGTCGTCCGGCTGCGGTTCGCTCCCAGCGACGCGTAGCCGACGCTCTTAGCCGCGTCTTCGGCCGCGCACACGCCGAACACAGACCCGCCCGGTTCACTGGATCCAGATCGCATCGACGACTGGAGACCCGGCCATGAGCGCCACCCTTCCCCGCCCTGCACCACTCCACGACCGGACGAGCGCCGGTGAGCCCCACGAAACCTGTGCCGTCGACATCGTCGTGCCCGTCTTCAACGAAGAGGACGACCTGGCGCCGAGCGTCGAGCGGCAGCACGCGTACTGCACGTCGACGCTACCGGTCTGCTTCCGGATCACGATCGCCGACAACGCCAGCACCGACGGCACCTGGGCGCTCGCTCGCCGGCTCTCGGCGCGCCTGCCGAACGTGCGGGCCGTCCACCTCGACCGCAAGGGCC
>JBBQFB010000050.1:0-20822 GCA_038321545.1 Gaiellales bacterium | reverse complement strand
CGCGCCGTACACCCGCGGCGGCAAGATCGGCCTGTTCGGCGGCGCCGGCGTCGGCAAGACGGTGCTGATCCAGGAGCTGATCAACAACATCGCGAAGTTCCACGCCGGCAAGTCGGTGTTCGCCGGCGTCGGCGAGCGCACGCGGGAGGGCAACGACCTCTGGATCGAGATGACCGAGTCGGGCGTGATCGACCGCACGGCCCTCGTGTACGGCCAGATGAACGAGCCGCCGGGAGCGCGCCTGCGCGTCGCCCTGTCGGGCCTCACGATGGCGGAGTACTTCCGTGACACCGAGGGCGCCGACGTCCTGCTCTTCATCGACAACATCTTCCGGTTCACGCAGGCCGGCTCCGAGGTCTCGGCGCTGCTCGGCCGCATGCCGAGCGCCGTCGGCTACCAGCCCACGCTGGCCACCGAGATGGGCGAGCTGCAGGAGCGCATCACCTCCACGAAGCGCGGCTCGATCACCTCGGTGCAGGCCATCTACGTGCCTGCCGACGACCTCACCGACCCGGCGCCCGCCGCCACCTTCTCCCACCTCGACGCGACGACGGTGCTGTCGCGCGCGATCTCGGAGAAGGGCATCTACCCGGCCGTCGACCCGCTCGACTCGACGTCGCGGATCCTGCAGCCGAACGTGGTCGGCGACGAGCACTACCGCGTCGCGACCGCCGTCCAGCGCGTGCTGCAGCGCTACAAGGACCTGCAGGACATCATCGCGATCCTCGGCATGGACGAGCTGTCCGACGAGGACCGGCTGACGGTGTCGCGGGCCCGCAAGATCGAGCGCTTCCTGTCGCAGCCCTTCTTCGTCGCCTCCGTGTTCACCGGTCGCGACGGCGAGTACGTCAAGCTCGAGGACACGATCCGCGGGTTCGACGAGATCATCGAGGGCAAGCACGACGACGTGCCCGAGCAGGCCTTCTTCCTCCAGGGCGGCATCGAACAGGTCGTCGCCGCGGCCGAGAAGATGAAGGCAGGCGTCTGAACCGATGGCCGAGCTCGACTGCGAGATCCTGACGCCCGAGGGGCGGGTCTTCGAGGGCCGCGCCGAGATGCTCGTCGTGCCCGGCGCGGAGGGCGAGCTCGGCGTGCTGCCGCGGCACGCACCCATCATCGCGCGGCTGAAGGTCGGCGAGGTGCGGGCCAAGTTCGAGGGCGGCGTGTGGCGCTCGTGGGCCATCAGCGAGGGCTACTTCAAGATGCAGTTCGACTCGGCGACGGTGCTCGTAGAGGACGCCGTCGCGGCGCCGGACATCGACGTCGAGCGGGCCCGCGCCGATGCGGAAACGGCGAAGGCGCGCATCGCGGAGGCGCAGGGGGGCGACTCGCACCTCGACCTCGCCCGTGCCGAGCGCGACCTGCTCTACGCCGAGACGCGCATCCAAGTCGCCGGCAGCAAGTAACCGCGCCTGGTAGAACTCTGCCGATGCGGATCGCGGTCGTCGGCGCAGGCTCGTGGGGCACGGCCTTCGCCAGCCACCTGGCGGGTCGCGGTCACGACGTCGACCTGCTCGCCCGCGACGCGGGCCGGGCGGCGGAGATCCAGCGGGCGCGCCAGAACGCGCAGTACCTGCCGGGCGTGCGGATCGCCGACGGCCTGCGGGTCGCCCCGCTCGCCGACGGGGTGCCGGCCGACGTGGCCCTGGTCGTGCTGGCCGTCCCGTCCCGCGGGTTCGCCGCCGTGCTGGAGTCGCTGACCGTTCCGGCCGGCGCAGACCTGCTGTCGCTGACGAAGGGACTCGAGCCCGCGAGCGGCCGCCGCCTGTCGCAGGTGGCCGCCGCGATCCTCGGCGACGCATCGCGGGTGGCAGTGCTGTCAGGCCCGAACCACGCGGAGGAGATCGCCCGCGGGACGCCGGCCGCGACCGTGATCGCGTCGCAGCCGATCGCCCTGGCCGCGCGCCTGCAGGAGGTGGTCTCGAACGAGCGGCTGCGCGTGTACGCGAACGCCGACGTGGTCGGCGTCGAGCTGTGCGGTGCCGCCAAGAACGTGATCGCGCTGGCGGCCGGCGTGTCGGACGGCCTCGGGCTCGGCGACAACGCCAAGGCGGCGCTGATCACGCGCGGCCTGGCGGAGATGACGCGGCTGGGCTCGTCGTTCGACGCCGACCCGCGCACGTTCGCGGGTCTGGCCGGCCTCGGCGACCTCGTGGCCACCTGCTGCTCGCAGCTCTCGCGCAACCGGCGGGCCGGCCTGCTGCTGGCCGAGGGAGTGCCGGCCGGCGAGATCGAGGCCCGCATCGGCATGGTGGCCGAGGGCATCACGACCGCCCCGACGCTGCAGCGGGTGGCGCGGGAGCGCGGCCTCGAGCTGCCCATCACGGAGCGCGTCAACGCGCTGCTCGGGGGCGAGTCGCCGATCGAGGCCGTCTCGCGGCTGATGGCGCGCGAGCCCATCTCCGAGTTTTAGCGACGGTACCGATGAAACGGTCGAGAAACGCGGGACCGGGACGTTCGTCGACAGATTTCGTGGCTACTGTGTGACCATGATCGCCCTCCGCCCCCTCGCGGCTGTTGCCACTTGCTCCCTCGCCCTCGTCGCCGCCGCGTGCGGTGGCGCCACCACCGGCTCCGCGCCTGGCGCAGCCGGTACCGCCGGGAAGGGCGCCGACGCGTTCCCCGCATCCACGCTGTTCTTCGTCGACGCCAACGCCGACCTCGAGTCTTCCGCCTGGCAGAAGGTGCGCACCGTCGGCGCGCGCTTCCCGGGCTACGCGCAGGTGGAGGCCAAGGTCACCAAGGCCGTCGGCGAGACCGGCAAGGACGGGCTCTCGTTCGCGACCGACATCCAGCCGTGGGCGGGTGACGAGGCCGCGTTCGGCGTGCTCGCGGTCACGCTTGCGGGCGGCAAGCCGAAGCCGCAGTTCGTCGCCTACCTGGCGTCGAAGGATGATGCGAAGGCCACCGCCGCGATCACGAAGGACGGCACCGCCAAGCCCGCCGGCGACTACAAGGGCTACGCCACGTTCGCCGACGCCGACACCGTGATCGCGATCGGCAAGAACGCCGTGCTCGTCGCGAGCGACACCACCTCGCTGCACGCGTCGGTCGATGCCCGCGAGGGCGACGCCTCCGGCCGGCTCGGCGGCAGCGCGCTCTACTCGGAGGCGCTCGGCACGCTGCCGGAAGACAACGTGCTCGTCGGGTACGCCGATGGCCCGAAGCTCGCCCAGCTCGCCGGCACGGCCTTCGAGTTGGCCTCGTCGGGCACCGAGCCGATGATGAAGCTGCCGACCGCCCAGGTCGACAAGGCGCTGTCGCAGCTGGAGGCGCTGCGCGCGATCGCGTTCTCCGTGGGTGCCGACGACAACGGCTTCCGGTTCCGCGCCTCGACGCTGCTCGACGCGGCGAAGACGAAGCAGCTCGAGACCGTCACGTCGTCGCAGCTGACGCTGCTCGACCGCGCACCGGCCGACGCCCTGCTGTATGCCGGCTCGCCCGGTCTCGGCGACGGGATCGGAACGACGATCAACGATCTGACCGCCTCCAACCCGCAGGTCGCCCAGGGCATCGCCGGAGTCGAGGCGATGACCGGGCTCTCCGTCGCAAACGACATCGTGCCGCTGCTGTCGGGCGAGCTCGGGCTCTACGTCTCGGGCGGCGCTCCGGCGAAGGGCGCGCTGCTGCTGAAGCCGAAGGACGCCGCGGCGGGCGCCGCCTCGCTCACGAAGATCACCGCGGCCGTCGCCAAGCAGGGCGGGGAGAAGGCACCGACGTTCGCGCCGCTGCCCGCCGGCGAGGGTCAGATCGCGACCGTCGACGGGCACGATCTGTCGTGGCTGCACGACGGCGAACTGATCGCGATCGGGTTCGACACGGCCGGCGTGGCGCCGGCCGGCGGGCTCGGCGGCAGCGATCGGTTCCGCTCCGCGCGCGACGCCGCGAAGGTTCCGGACAAGGTCGCTGCGCTGCTGTACGCCGACGTCCAGGGCCTCGTCACGCTCGCCCAGCGGACCCGCGGAGACGCGGTTCCGGCCGACGCGGTCGCCAACATCCGCGCCCTCGGCGGCGTGCTCGCCTGGTCGACGCAGGACGGCGGCATCGGCAAGAGCGAGCTCTACGTGCAGGTCCCGAGCACCGGGTAGCCTCGTCCTCCAGCGGACGTCGCTGGTACATTCCTCGGGTCAATCACGCCCCAAAGGGCCCGTAACCGCATGCGCGATTTCATCTTCAGCTCCGAGTCGGTGACCGAGGGACATCCCGACAAGATCGCCGACCAGATCTCCGACTCCGTGCTCGACGCGGTGCTCGCCGACGACCCGATGGGACGCGTCGCCTGCGAGACGCTGATCACCACCGGGCTCGTGGTCGTGGCGGGCGAGATCTCGACCACCAGCTACGTCGACATCGCGCGGCTGGCCCGCGAGACGATCATCGAGATCGGCTACGACCGGGCGAAGTACGGCTTCGACGCGCACACGTGCGGGGTCGTCGTCGCGCTCGACGAGCAGTCTCCCGACATCGCGCAGGGCGTCAACGAGGCGTTCGACGCCGACGCCGACCCGCTCGACCAGACCGGCGCGGGCGACCAGGGCATGATGTTCGGCTACGCGTGCCGCGAGACGCCGGAGCTGATGCCGCTGCCGATCACGCTCGCGCACCGCATCTCGAAGCGGCTGGCCGAGGTGCGCAAGTCGGGCCTGCTGCCCGAGCTCCGGCCCGACGGCAAGAGCCAGGTCACCGTCCGCTACGAGCAGGACGCGCACGGCGCGATCAAGCCGGTCGAGATCACGCGGCTGCTGATCTCCACGCAGCACGCCGAGGAGTACGCCATCTCGGCACTGAAGAACGACCTCATCGAGCACGTGCTCGAGCCGGTGCTGCCCGCCGAGCTGTACGACGCCCAGCGCATGCGCGACGGCGACTTCGTGCTGGTCAACCCGACCGGCAAGTTCGTGATCGGCGGCCCGATGGGCGACTGCGGCCTGACCGGCCGCAAGATCATCGTCGACACCTACGGCGGCATGGCCCGCCACGGTGGCGGCGCCTTCTCGGGCAAGGATCCGACGAAGGTCGACCGTTCCGCCGCCTACGCCGCCCGCTGGGTCGCGAAGAACGTCGTGGCGGCCGAGCTGGCCGATCGTTGCGAGGTGCAGGTCGCGTACGCGATCGGCGTCTCGCACCCGATCTCGATCATGGTCGAGACGTTCGGCACCGAACGCGACGTCACCGCCGACCAGATCGCCGACGCGGTGCGCGCGGTGTTCGACCTGCGGCCCGCGGCGATCCTGCGCGACCTCGATCTGCGGCGCCCGATCTACCGCGCGACGGCGGCGTACGGCCACTTCGGCCGCGCCGGCTTCTCGTGGGAGAACACCGACAAGGTCGACGCGCTCCGCGCGGCCGTCGGGCACACCGCCGTCACCGCCTAGGGAAGAACGTGTAGAGCAGCGCGGCCGCGGCCGTCGCCGCCGTCAGGGCCAGCGCCCATGATGCGGCGCGGCCGCGCCGCGAGCTCTCCGCGAGAACCTGGCGCAGCGCACGGATCGGGTGCGGGCGGGCCATGCACGGAGGGTAGCGGGATACGGTTCGGCCTCGTGTCCGCGGTCGCCGTCGTTCCCCTCGTCCAGACCCGCACGCTTGCGCGGCCCCTCGACTACGCGTCGGAGTCCGCGCTCGAGGTGGGTGCGATCGTCGACGCTCCGCTCGGTCCGCGTACCGTCCGCGGCGTCGTGATCGGGCCGGCCGAGCCGAGCGACCGCGAGCTGAAGCCGGTGCGCGACACCGGCCGGCGCATCCCCGCCGACCTGGTCGAGCTCGCGCTCGAGATCGCCGCGCGCTACGCATCGACCCCGGCCCGGGCGCTCGAGCTGGTGCTGCCGCCGACCACTGCTCCGCGACGGACGTTCTGGGCGGCGCTGGCCGAACCGGGCGAGCCGCGGGGATCGAAGCAGGCGGCCGTGCTGCACGCGCTCGCCGACGGGCCGTTGCCGCTGCCGGCTCTGCGGGCCGCCACGGGTGCAGGCGCCGACGTGCTGCGGCGCCTGCAGGCGCGGGAGCTGATCGTCGTCTCGGAGGCCGTGCCGCCCCCGGCCGTGCCGGTCGCCGGTCCCGAGCTGACGCCGGCCCAGGCCGTGGCGGTGGAGCGGCTCGAGCGGGCCATCGAGGAGCGCGATCCGGCTCCGCTGTTGCTGTTCGGCGTCACGGGTTCCGGTAAGACCGAGGTGTTCCTGCGCGGCATCGAGCGCTGCCTGGCACTCGGCCGCAGCGCGATCGTGCTGGTGCCGGAGATCGCGCTGGCGCCGCAGACCGCCGGGCGCGTCAGCGCCCGGTTCGGCCCGCGCGTCGCGGTGCTGCACTCGGCGCTCTCGGCCGGCGAGCGCGCCGCCGAGTACGCGCGCATCGTCCGCGGAGAGGCGACGATCGTGATCGGGCCGCGATCCGCGCTGTTCGCACCGGTGGCCGACCTCGGACTGGTCGTGATCGACGAGGAGCACGAGGCCGCCTACAAGCAAGACTCCGACCCGCGCTACGACGCCCGCGCGATTGCCGTGCTGCGCGCCCGCCGACACGGTGCGGCGGTACTGCTCGCGACCGCGACACCGCGTCCGGAGTCGTGGCGCCCACTCGAGCGGATCGAGCTGCCGGGCCGCATCGGCGGCCGGCTGCCGCCGGTGGACGTCGTCGACCTGCGCCGCGACGGCTCCTATCCCATCTCGCGGCCGTTGCATGCGGCGCTGGGTGCGATCGCCGACGAGGGCGGTCGCGGCGTGCTGTTGCTGAACCGCCGCGGTGAGGCGCCCGCCCTCCACTGCCGGGCCTGCGGTGTGACGTTCGGCTGTCCCGACTGCGACGTCGCGTTCACGCTCCACCGCCAGCCGGCGGCGTTGCTGTGCCACCACTGCGGGCGCCGCGAGCGGATCCCGCAGGCCTGCCCGACGTGCGCCGCCGTCGACATCGCACGCATCGGCGCGGGGACGGAGCGCCTCGAGGATCTGATCGCCGAGACCTTTCCCGATCTAACGGTGATGCGCCTGGACGCCGACTCGACGTCGCGTCGCGGCGCGCTCGAGGAGGTGCTCGACCGGTTCGGGTCGACCGACAAGGCGGTGCTGGTCGGGACGCAGCTGGTTGCGAAGGGCCACGACTTCCCGTCGGTGCGGCTGGCCGCGGCGATCGATGCCGACGTGGGGCTCGCGCAGCCCGACTTCAGGGCCGAGGAGCGCACGTTCTCGCTGCTCGTGCAGCTAGCCGGCCGAGCCGGTCGCGAGGGGAGCGGAGGGCGCGTGATCGTGCAGTCGTGGGAGCCGGAGAGCCGTGTCGTCCGGCTGGCGGCGCGGCACGCCGTGGCGGAGTTCCTGGACGGCGAGCTGGCCCGCCGCGAGCTGCTGTCCTACCCGCCGTTCCGCCGCATCGTGCGGGTGCTGGTGACGGCGCCCGGCGCGCACGCCGCCGACACCGTGCTGCGCGGCCTCGCCGACGCCGCCCGCCCGCACCTGGAGGGCGACGACATCCTCGGCCCCGCGCCGCTGCACCGTCTGCGTGGCCGCGACCGCGCACACCTGCTGATCAAGACCGACAGGGCACGCCGCGCGGCAGCCGTCCTGGGCGGCCTCGCGGGGAGGCAGGCGGCCGCCTTCCGAAAGGCGTCGGCGACGGTCGTCGTCGATGTGGATCCGCAGACCCTGTAGAGCAGGCGCGATATCCTGCGGCCGTGGCGACGAAAGAAGAGCGGCGAGAGACCGAATCGCGAGAGCGCCGGAGGGCTGCGCTCCAGCAGGTGCGCCAGTTTCCCGATCCCGTGCTGAAGCAGCGATCGCGGGAGGTCGAGGCGTTCGATGACGACGTCGCGGCGCTCGCGGCGCGGATGATCGACCTGATGAACGACGCGCACGGCGCCGGGCTGGCAGCGCCGCAGATCGGACTGCTGCGACGCATGTTCGTGTACGAGGTGTCGGAGGAGGAGGGGCCGGTCGTGGTCATCAACCCCGAGATCCTCGCGGCCAGCGACGAGCTGGTCACCGACGGCGAGGGCTGCCTGTCGCTGTCGCTGCTGATCGACGAGCGGCATGACGTGCCCGTCGAGCGCCACGCCAGCATCAAGCTGCGCGCGTTCGACGTCGAGGGCAACGAGGTGGTGCGCGATGCCGACGGCCACGCGGCGCGGGTGATCCAGCACGAGCTCGATCACCTGGACGGCACGCTGATCCTCGATCGTACGACGCGCGAGGCCCGCGGCGACGCCCTGCGCGTCCTGCGCCGCGCGCTCACGTGAGCGACGGCCTCGGCTTCGCTGCAACCTCGGCGTACGGCGCCGACTGCCTCCGCCGAGTGGTCGCGGCCGGTGCGGATATCCGCGTCGTCCTGACGCAGCCCGACCGGCCGGCTGGCCGGAACCGGCGGCCGACGCCGCCGCCCGCGGCCGACGCCGCCCGCGACCTCGGTCTGCCGGTCCTGCAGCCGGAGCGCGCTGCCGACGCGCTCACCGATCTCCGGTCGGCCGGCGTCGCCGCAATGGGCATCTGCGCGTACGGGCAGCTGCTCACGGCACCCCTGCTGGAGGCGTTCCCGTGGGTCAACCTCCACCCGTCGGCGCTCCCGCGCTGGCGCGGTGCGGCGCCCGTGGAGCGTGCGATCCTGGCGGGCGACACGTCGACGGCGGCGGCGGTGATGGCCGTTGTGCGCGAGCTCGACGCCGGGCCGGTGGCGGCCGTCCTGCCGTTCGGGATCGGGCCGCGAGACAATGCCGGTGACGTGATGGAGCGCTCGCTCGCGCTCGGCGCCCGCCCGCTTGCCACGGCGATCGCCGATGCGGCCGCCGGCGCGCTCGTGACGTCGCCGCAGGCTGCAGACGGCGTCTTGTACGCGCACAAGCTGACCGCCGCCGATCGCCTGCTCGACCCGGCGCGCCCGGTGCGCGACGCCGACCAGCGCATCCGCGCGCTCGCGCCCCACATCGGCGCCGCGCTGCTGCTGGCCGGCGAGCGGTGCGTGATCTGGAGCGCGTTCCCGGTCGGCGACCCGGTCGCCCAGGGGGAGGTCGCAGAGGTGGACGGCCGGCTCCTGGTCGGGTTCGCCGATCGCGGGCTCGAGATCGAGACGATCCAGCCGGCCGGCAAGCGATCGATGTCCGCCGGCGAGCTGTTGCGCGGACGACGCGGGCCGCTCGGCCCGGCGGCGCGGGCGGGCTGATGTCGGCCCGGCTGGCTGCCCTGAGCGTGCTCGGCCGCGTCGAGGAGGGCGGCGCGTGGGCCGATCGCGCTCTGGCGGCGGAGACGAAGCGCTTCAAGCTCGACGCCCGCGACCGCGCGTTCGCGTCGCACCTGGCGCTCGGCACCGTCCAGCGCCGGCGGACGCTCGACCACGTGATCACCGTGCTCGGCGGCCGTGAGCCGGAGGGCCTCGAGCCGCCGGTGCGCGACAGCCTGCGGCTCGGCGCGTACCAGCTGCTCTACACCGATGGCGTCCCGCCGCACGCTGCGGTCGCGACCTCCGTCGACCTCGTGCGCGAGGCGCGCCGGCCGGGCGCGGCCGGACTCGTGAACGCGATCCTGCGACGGGTGGCGCGGAGCGGGGCGGACCTGATCGCTGCGCTGCCCGACGAGACCGCTGCCGACGCCGGCCTGCGACGCTCGTACCCCGACTGGATCGCCGAGCTGTGGTTCGAGGCCTACGGCGCCGGCGCTGCGCGCGCCCTGATGGACACCGGCAACGAGCCGGCCGAGGCCGCCCTGCGCATTCGCGACGGCGCCCGCGACCGCGTCGAGGCCGAGCTCCGGGGGGCGGGCGTCGCCTTCCACGGCGACGTGCTGGTACCGACGGCGCTCGTGCTCGACGGCCCCGTCGACATCGCGGCCACGGCGGCCTTCAAGTCGGGCGATGCCGTTCCGATGAGCCGGTCGTCGCAGCGGATCGCGCCGCTCCTGGCGCCCGAGCCCGGCATGCGCGTGCTCGACGCCTGCGCGGCACCGGGCGGCAAGTCGGGGCACCTGGCGGAGCTGCTCGGCGGCCCCGGCGCGGGGCTGGTGTGCGTCGAGCAGGACCGCGGGCGCTGCGACGCCCTCGGCGAGACGCTGGTGCGGTACGGCGCAACGGCCGCCGACGTGGTCTGCGGTGACGCGCTCGTGGCCGGCCCGGCCTGGGGGCCGTTCGACGCCATCCTGCTCGACGCCCCGTGCTCGGGGCTGGGCGTGATCTCGGGCCGGCCCGATCTGCGCTGGCGGCGCACGCCGGATGACGTCCGGATGCTCGCCGACCTGCAGACCAAGCTGCTCGCAGCGCTGGTCGGCGCGCTCGCCCCCGGCGGCCGGATCGTCTACGCGGTCTGCACGCTCTCGCCGGTCGAGAGCGACGCGGTGACGGCGCCGTATGCCGTCCGTGAGACGCTCCGTACGTGGCCGCACCACGGCGACGGCGACGGCTTCTACGCCGCGCTCATCTGACGCGCTCGAGCACGCGGGCGAACTCCTCGGCCAGCCGGTCACGGTCGAACTGCTCGCCCGCCAGCGCGCGGGCTCCCTCCCGGCAGCGGGCCAGGGCGGCCTCGTCCCCGACCAGCCCGGCCAGCAGGCCGGCGGCTGCGACGGGGTCGGCCTCCGGCAGTGCGATGCCGGCGCCGTTCCGCTCGAGCAGCTCGCGGTGCCAGCCGCCGTAGTTGATCGCGACCGGCCGCCCCGCGGCCAGCGCGTCGAAGAACTTGTTGGCCGAGTTCGACTCCATCTCGGGGACGGGGCGGAAGACGGAGGTGGCGACCGTCGCCGCCGCCAGCAACGCCGGGATCTCGCGCTTCGGCATCGGCGGCCGCACGAACAGCGTCTCGTCCAGCACGCCACGCGAGCGCGCCCGATCAAGCAGGGCATCGCGGCCGGCTCCGCGGCCGACGACCAGGAAGCGCGCGTCGGGCCGGAGCGGGCGGAGCTCCGCGGCGACGTCAGCCAGCCACTCGACGCCGTTGACGGCGCCGAACGCTCCGGCGTAGACGATCAGCGGCGCGGCCGGCTCGAGGCCGAGTTCGGCCCGGATCGCGTCGCCGGCCGCCCGGGGCACGTCGAACGTCGTGCGGTCGCAGCCGTTCGGGACCACGGTGATGCGCGACCTTGCGATGCCGCGCGCCGCCACGCCGTCGGCCATGCCGGGCGACAGCGCGATCACGTGCGCGGACGCGTGGTACGCGAGCCACTCGACGGCGCGCGCGACCGCGATCAGGACCGGGTTGCGCAGCGCGCCGACGGCGATCGGCATCTCCGGCCACAGGTCGCGCACCTCGAACACCATCGGGGTCCGTCGGACGAGGCGCGCCACGATGCCCGGCAGCGCGATCGTGAGCGGCGTGGACGACGCCAGCACGACGTCGGCCGGGACGCGCGCGGCCTCGACCGAGGCGCGCACGGCGAACCGCACGAACGCGCCGATCCGCGCGCGGTTCCCCATCTCGTTCGCGTACGCCACCGGGATCACGACCAGCCGGATGCCGTCCACCGACGTGCGCACCACGCCGCGCGCGCCGGCCAGGTCGGGCAGTTGCGCGTTCGACGTCACCACGGTCACCCGGTGGCCCCGCGCGACGAGCCGCCGGGCCAGCTCGTACGACCGCGTGCCGGTCGATCCGTCGGGTGTCGCGAAGTACTGGTGGAGGTAGGTCACGCGCACGGGGGGAAGGCTACTCGGCGGCACGCGGCGGGGCGCCTCCGATTCGCCTATCGTGAGAGCCATGCGCTGGTACTGCCCGGGATGCGAGGCGGAGACGGTGGGCGAGGCCGGTGGCCCGTGCGCGCGGTGCGGCACCGAGGTCGCGGCCGATCGCAGGATCCACGAGCCGGACCTGCCGTCGATGGGCCCGCACCCGTCCGACGACTGGATCGCGGTGTGGCAGCCGGCCGACCCGGCGGAGGCGCTCGAGGTGCAGGAGTTCCTCGAGGAGCTGCAGATTCCGGCGCTCCAGCTGCCGGCCTGGGCGGACTGGACGGACCACGCGCCCGACGAGCGCGACGAGATCGTCCACGTCGCGGTCCCGGCGGCGCGTGCCGTCGAGGCGCGCCGCGCGCTCGTCGCGCTGCTCGCCGCGTAGCCGGTCGCGCGGAGAGCCCGCGCCGGCTCGTCTCAGTCGCCCGCCGGCACGTCCGCCTTTGCCCGCTCCGCCCGCCGCGCGAGGCGGTTGACGCCGCTCACGACCGCGCGCAGCGATGCGGTGACGATGTTCGCGTGGATGCCGACGCCCCACGACGTCTCGCCGTCCAGCTCGACCTCCAGGTAGGCCGCCGCCGTGGCTGTCGCACCGCCGCCCATGGCGTGCTCGTGGTAGTCGCGGACGCTGACCGCGAGACCGCACTGTTCGTCGAGCGCCGCGACGAACGCCGCGATCGGGCCGTTGCCCTCGCCCTGGATCGTCACCTGCTCGCCGTTCAGGCGGATCGTGGCGAGCACGCCGTCCGGCTCGCCGTCGTCGCTCGAGGCCTCGACGCGGTAGGAGACCAGCTCGAGCGGCCCGCTGCCGGAGAGGTACTCGGCGTCGAAGGCCGTCCGCAGCGTCGTCGACTCCAGCTCGCCGCCGCGCGCGTCCGTGATCGCCTGGATCACCTGGGAGAACTCGACCTGGAGAGCACGCGGAAGGTCGAGGCTGTAGTCGGTCTTCAGCACGTACGCGACGCCGCCCTTGCCGGACTGGGAGTTGACGCGGATCACAGCCTCGTAGGTGCGCCCGACATCCGCCGGGTCGATCGGCAGGTACGGCACCTCCCACAGCGAGCCATCGGTGCGCTCGATCGCCTCGAAGCCCTTCTTGATGGCGTCCTGGTGCGACCCCGAGAAGGCGGTGTAGACCAGATCGCCGGCGTACGGGTGACGGGGATGGATCGGTAGCTCGGTGCACTCCGCGGCGATCTCGCGGACGCGGTCGATATCGGACAGGTCGAGGCCCGGATCGACGCCCTGCGTGAACAGGTTCAGCGCGAGGGTGATGATGTCGACGTTGCCGGTCCGCTCGCCGTTGCCGAACAGGCAGCCCTCGACGCGCTCGCCGCCAGCCATCAGCGCCAGCTCGGTGGCGGCCACGGCCGTGCCGCGGTCGTTGTGCGGGTGCAGCGAGATGATCACGCTCTCGCGGCGCGGCACGTTGCGGCCGAACCACTCGATCATGTCGGCGTGCAGGTTCGGCGTCGACATCTCGACGGTCGCCGGCAGGTTCAGCACCAGCCGGTCGGTGGCGGTCGGCTCGATCACGTCCTGCACGGCGGCGCACACCTCGAGGGAGTACTCCAGCTCGGTGCCGGTGAACGACTCGGGCGAGTACTGGTAGAGGATCTTCTGGCCGGTGCGGGCGGCCAGCTCCTCGGCGCCCTCGCGCACCCAGGTCGCGCCCTGCGTCGCGATCTGCTTGATGCCCTCGCGATCGTCGCGGAACACGACGCGCCGTTGCAGCTCACTGATCGAGTTGTAGAAGTGCACGATCGAGCGGGGGATGCCCTCCAGGCCGACGAACGTCCGGTCGATCAGGTGCTTCCGGCATTGCACCAGCACGCAGATCGTGACGTCGTCGGGGATCAGGTCGTCGTCGACCAGCGTGCGCATGAAGTCGAAGTCGGCCTTCGACGCGGACGGGAACCCGACCTCGATCTCCTTGAAGCCCATCTCGACCAGCAGCTTGAACAGGCGCCGCTTGCGGTCGCCGTCCATGGGGTTGATCAGCGCCTGGTTGCCATCGCGGAGATCGACCGACACCCACTGCGGGGCGGTGGTCAGGCGACGGTCGGGCCACGTCCGGTCGGGCAGCTCGACGGCGGCGTACGGACGGTAACGGCGGGACGGCATGCTCATGGCGAAGACGGCTCCTGGACGGCGAGAGAGGTGAGCGCCGGGCGGGCTGCGAGACGACGGGAAGGCTGGCCCGGCGGGGACCCTTCCAATGTCGTATGTCGCAGCATCCCCCTACCGGGGGAGGAGGAGCAGCGCAAGCGCGAGCAGGCGGGACGAGCGGCTGGGCATCGGGGTCTGCATCGCTGAGCGCGATGCTATCACGGAGCCGGCAGCGCGGGCGGAGCCGGCGCCCCGACCACGCGGACGACGTCGCGGCGCGTGATGCGGAAGTTGCACGAGTAGCGCTCGTAGGCGACGATCCGCGTGCCGCCGTAGAGGGTCGCATCGAGCTTCTGCACGTCGTGCCCGGTGGAGACGGTGGAGACCTTGACGGGCGTGGCCGTGCCCGGATCGAGCCGCATGATCTGCACGCCCTTGCCGCAGCCCGAGCGGGAGCGGACGAAGTAGAGCGTGCCGTCCGCCAGCACGGCCGGTGCGTAGTCGGAGGCGCCGCTGGCCGGCCGCAGCGACACCGTCTTGCGGGTCGACAGCTGGTAGCGGTACGTGCGGCAGCGCTTGGTGCAGCGCGTGTACGTCGCGAAGTCGCCGTTCAGGTCGCCCGGCTCGAGACCGGTGGTGCGGCCCTTGGCGCTGATCAGCGTGCGCTTCGCCCTCGTCTTCAGGTTGACCAGCCGGACCGACTTCGAGCGGGCGTCGAACTCGCCGCGCTGGAACAGCAGCCAGTCGCCCGACAGCGCGCCGCCCCATTCCCAGCTCCGCGTGTTGACGCCGCTCGGCAAGCCGATCTGCCTCTTCGGCGACAGCTGCCACAGCTCGAGGTCCGATCCGAGCTGACGGTTGGCGAAGCGCAGGTGCTGCAGCACCGCCCGGCCGCCGTCGAGTCCCTGCGAGAGGTAGGTCTGGCCCGACTTCGCGAACCTCACGCGGGCACCGTCGGCGGCCGCGAACGTGGCGGCGCCCTTGGCGTCCGACCAGCCGGTCGAGAGGCCGTCGATCGCGGGCAGGAAGGCCTTCGGCGCCTCGTTGCCGGTGGTGCGCGACCTGGCGCGGGCGATCCTGACCTGGAAGGTGGTCGCGCCGAGGTCGGCGCCGCAGCGCACCGTCGCGGTCAGGTACAGCTCGGCGGGCGTGGCGTGAGCCAGGCCCGGAATGGCGTGCGAGAGGGTGAAGCTGCCGGTGAGTGCGGCGCAGGGAGCGGGGCCGACCGTGATCGTGGCACCGGTCGCCGTGTCGTACGTGCCCGGCGCGAGCCGCGCGGCGGCCGGCATGCCGACGGTCAGCTGGAGGTTGGTCGCGGTGCCGGTCTTGACGGTCACGCTCGCGCCCGAGTCGGTGAGGACGGGGACGATCGTCTGCGGCGGATCGGTGTAGTTCGCGTTCAGCGCCAGCGAGCCGCCGACCTCGGTGGTTGCCGTCACGGTCGCCGCCGCGTGCGCGGCCGGGGCCGCTGCCAGGACGAGAACTGCCGCTACCAGGCCGTGTCGCATCGGCGAAAGGTACTACGCTCGCGGTCGCCGGCCGCGTCCCGGCGCATGGCCGCCACCCGGCGACGGGCGATCCAGGATACTGCCGGGGTGCAATCGCGACCCGCCTGGCTGGCCGACGTACAGGTCTGCCCCTCCATCCTCGCAGCCGATTTCGGCGCGTTCCGGGCCAGTGTCCAGGAGCTGCTCGACGCCGGTGCGCGCACGTTCCACGTCGATGTGATGGACGGCCGGTTCGTGCCGGTGATCACGTTCGGCACCGGCGTCGTATCGGCCATCGCCGACGTCGTGCACGACGCCGGCGGCGCGCTCGCGGTGCACATGATGGTGGAGCGCCCGGAGCGCTTCGTGGACGACTTCGCGAAGGCCGGCGCCGACGCGTACACGGTGCACGTGGAGGCCACGCCGCACCTGCACTACTGGATGGAGCGGATCCGCGAGGCCGGCATGGCGCCCGGCATCACGCTCAATCCCGGCACGCCGGTCGCGATGATCGAGATCGCCGCCGGCCTCGCCGACAACCTCCTCTGCATGAGCGTGAACCCCGGCTGGGGCGGCCAGTCGTTCATCCCGTCGTCGCTCGAGCGCCTCGCCGCGCTGCGTGCGCTGTGCCCGCCCGGTGCGGGCGTCGAGATCGACGGCGGCGTCGGGCCCGCGACGATCGCCGACTGCGCGCGGGCCGGCGCGAACCGGTTCACGGCGGGCTCGGCGATCTTCTCCGCGCCCGACCCTGCCGCCGCGTACCACGACCTCGTGGAGCGCGTGCGCGCCGCGGGGGCGAC
Organism: Gaiellales bacterium; assembly: GCA_038321545.1. GTDB lineage: Bacteria > Actinomycetota > Thermoleophilia > Gaiellales > F1-60-MAGs149 > VFJZ01. Next base: position 4,801 of record JBBQFB010000050.1, on the reverse strand, counting down.
CGCGTGGAGCTGAGCGCCACCGACGAGGCGTTCCTGGAACGCACGCTGGTCCTGGCCGAGCGCGGGCGGCGCACGGCGGCTCCGAACCCGGTCGTGGGCTGCGTGCTGGTGCGCGACGGCGCGGTGGTCGGCGAGGGCTTCCATCTCCGGCCGGGGACGGGGCACGCCGAGGCGGTCGCGCTGGCCGATGCCGGCGGCGGCGCGCGAGGCGCGACGGCGTACGTCAGCCTCGAACCGTGCTCGTTCCTCGGCCGCACGCCGGCCTGCTCCAGCGCGCTGATCGCGGCCGGCGTCACGCGGGTCGTGGCGGCGGCGGGCGATCCGTACTACAAGGTCAACGGCGCGGGATTCGCGCGACTGCGCGAGGCCGGCGTCGAGGTCGTCGTGGCCGACCCCGACAGTCTCATCGGGCTGGCGGCGCGACGGCAGACCGCGGGCTTTCGCACGGCGGTCACGCTCGGGCGGCCCCACGTCACGTACAAGGCGGCCGTTACGCTCGACGGCCGCACCGCCGCCCGGACCGGTGACGCGCGCTGGATCTCGTCGCCGGAGAGCCGCGCGCTCGTCCACGGCTGGCGCGCCGACGCCGGGGCGGTCCTGGTCGGTATCGGCACCGCGATTGCCGACGACGCGACGCTGACCGCGCGCGCCTGCGATCCGCCGGCCGAGCGCCAGCCCGTCCGGGTCGTGATCGATCGGCAGGCGCGGCTGCCGCTGGCATCGAAGCTCGCCCGGACCGCCGGCGAGGGGCCGGTGGTGGTGTTCGTGGCGCCCGACGCTCCGGCCGACCGCCGGGCGGCCCTGGAGGCGGCGGGCGTCGAGACGGTGGCCGCCGGCGACCTCGGCGAGGCGCTGCGGCTGCTGGCCGGCCGGGACGTGCAGAGCGTGCTCTGCGAGGGCGGAGCGACGCTGGCCGGTGGCCTCCTGCACGATGGACTGATCGACCGGATCGCGCTGTTCGTCGCGCCGCGCGTGCTCGGCGACCCGGCGGCGCCGGGACTGTTCGGCGAGGCGCTCGTGCCCGCGAGCATCGCGGAGGGCCTCACGCTGGTGTCGCTGGAGCCGGAACGGGTGGGCGCGGATATCCTTCTCGACGCCTGGCTGCGCGACCCAGACTGACCCCATCATGTTCACCGGCATCGTTCAGGAGCTCGCAACCGTCGCCGCCGTCGACCACGGCGCGGACGGATCGGTCCTCCGCATCGCCGCCGGCGGGGTCGCGGACGGCCTCCGGCTCGGTGACTCCGTCTCCATCGACGGCGTCTGCCTGACGGCCGTTGACCTGACGGCCGGCGCGCTCGCGTTCGAGGCCATGCACGAGACGCTCGAGCGCAGCACGCTCGGCAGCCTGCGGGTCGGCGACCGCGTCAACGTCGAAGGTGCGCTGCGCGCCGGCGAGCCGCTCGGCGGCCACGTCGTGCAGGGGCACGTCGATGGCGTCGGCACGATCGCGTCGGAGCGTGCAGAGGGCTTCTCCCGCGTGCTCGAGATCGTGCCTGACGAACACCTCCTGCGATACATCGTCGAGAAGGGCTCGATCTGCGTGGCGGGCGTCTCGCTGACCGTGGCGGCGCTGACGGACGACGGGTTCGAGGTATGTCTCATTCCACACACCTGCGAGGTCACGACCCTGGGTAGCCTGGCTCCCGGAAGCACCGTGAACCTCGAGGTGGACATCCTGGCGAAGTACGTGGAGCGGCTCCTGTCCCATGGTGTGGGACGGGAAATCGCTGCTACCATCGCACTTCCCGACGCATCGGTAGGGAGCACATGAGCCAGTCGGATTCGCCTTTCTCGCGCGTCGAGGACGCTATCGAGGACATCCGGAACGGCAAGATGGTCATCATCGTCGACTCCCCTGACCGGGAGAACGAGGGCGACCTCTGCATGGCGGCCGAGTTCGTGACCGCCGGCGACATCAACTTCATGGCCCGGCACGGTCGCGGCCTGATCTGCCTGACCCTCACGCCCGAGCGGTGCGACGAGCTCGAGCTGCGGCCGATGGTGCCCAACAACCAGACGCCGTACGGGACTGCCTTCACGGTCTCCATCGAGGCCCGCGAGGGCATCGCGACCGGCATCTCGGCGGCCGACCGCGCGCACACGATCCGCGTCGCCGTCGATCCGGACAAGGGCGCGAGCGATCTGATCCATCCGGGCCACGTGTTCCCGCTGCGCGCCCGTCCAGGCGGCGTGCTGGAGCGCACCGGCCAGACGGAGGCCTCCGTCGACCTCGCGCGCCTCGCCGGCTGTCGTCCGGCCGGCGTGATCTGCGAGGTCATGAAGGAGGACGGCACGATGGCGCGGGTCCCCGACCTGTCCATCTTCTGCGCCGAGCACGACATCGCGCTGATCACCGTCGCCGACCTGATCGACTACCGGCGGCGCACCGAGAAGCTGGTCGAGCGAATGGCGGCGGCCAGCCTGCCGACCGCGTACGGCGACTTCCAGGCCGTCGGCTACGTGTCGAAGACGGATGGCAAGCACCACCTCGCGCTCGTGTATGGCGACGTCGACGGCCAGCCCGACGTGCTCGTCCGCGTGCACTCGGAGTGCGTCACCGGCGACGTCTTCCACTCGCTCCGCTGCGACTGCGGCGAGCAGCTCGACCAGGCGCTGCGGCACATCGTGCACCAGGGCCGCGGCGTGCTGCTCTACCTGGCCCAGGAAGGTCGCGGTATCGGGCTGCTCAACAAGCTCCGCGCCTATGAGCTGCAGGAGCAGGGCCGTGACACGGTCGAGGCCAACGCCGAGCTCGGGTTCGCGCCCGACCTGCGCGAGTACGGCATCGGGTCGCAGATCCTCGTCGACCTCGGTCTCACGTCGATCCGGATCCTGACGAATAACCCGCGCAAGATCCAGGGTCTCGAGGGCTTCGGTCTCACCGTCACCGAGCAGGTGCCGATCGAGACCACGCCGACGGAGCACAACCTCGCCTACCTGCGCGCCAAGCGCGACAAGCTCGGGCACCGCCTGCACCACCAGCACCTGAAGCTTCAGGAGGGCATGCTTCCGAGCGAGCCGCCGCAGGGCGTCGCCGATCCCGACGCCACCGAGCCGATCGTCAAGGAACCCGCCCGGTCGTGAGGTCGGACGGCTCCGGTGTGCTCGCCGCGCCGGCCGGCGCGCGTGTGGTCGCCGGCGGTGCGCCCGACCCGGCGGCCCGGGTCGCGATCGTCGCGTCCACGTACCACGCCGAGATCGTCCAGCCGCTCGTCGAGGGCGCGTTCGCCGAGCTCGCCGCGCACGGCATCGGCGCCGAGCGGATCACGCTGTGCCCCGTGCCGGGCGCGTTTGAGCTGGCGCTCGCGGCGCGCACCTTCGCGATCTCCGGCCACTACGCGGCGATCGTCTGCCTGGGCTGCGTGATCCAGGGAGAGACGCCGCACTTCACGTTCGTGTGCGCCGAGGCCGCCCGTGGCTGCACGATGGTGGCGCTCGAGACCGGCGTGCCGGTGGCGTTCGGCGTGATCACCGCCAACACCCGCGCGCAGGCCGAGGCGAGGGCCGGCGGGGCGGTCGGCAACAAGGGCCACGAGGCGGCGGCGGCGGCGATCGAGCTGGCCGGCGTGCTGCGCGGGATCCCGCTGGCATGAATGGCGCCCTCGGTACCCGGTTCGGCGTCATGCAGGCGCCGATCGGCGGAGCCGCAGGGCAGGACCTGTATCGCGCTGTGGCCGGGGCCGGTGGCCTCGCCGCGATTCCCGCCGCATGGATGGCGTGCGACGTGCTGCGGCACGAGATCGCCGAGCTGCGGACGGCCACCGACGCGCCTTTCGCCGTCAACCTCGTGCTGCACTTCGAGCAGGCCGGTCGCGTTGCGTTGTGCGCCGAGGAGCGGGTGCCGATCGTCACCTTCTCGTGGGGCGATCCCGCGGCGTTCGTGCCACAGCTCCACGCCGCCGGGTGCCGCGTCTTCTTCCAGGTCGCGACCGTCGGCGCGGGCCGTGCGGCCGCTGCGGCGGGCGCCGACGCGCTGATCGCGCAGGGCATCGAGGCGGGAGGTCACGTCGAGTCGACGACGGCCCTCGCCGTGCTCGTCGCCGGCCTGCGCCGTGCCACTCCGCTGCCGGTGATCGCGGCCGGTGGGATCGCCGACGCGGCCACGGCGGCGGCGGCGCGCGCCGCCGGCGCTGCGGCGGTCGCGGTCGGCACGCGGTTCGTCGCCAGCGATGAGTCGACGGCACAGCGCGCCTGGAAGGACGCTTTGGTCGCGGCGTCGGCCGACGACACGGTGCTGACGGGGGTGTTCGACGTGGGGTGGCCCGACGCGCCGCACCGCGTGCTGCGCAACTCGACGTACCGCGCGTGGGAGGCGGCCGGATCGCCACCGCCAGGCGCACGCCCTGGCGAGCACGACGTCCTCGGCACGTACGAGGGTGAGCCGCTGGTGCGCTACTCGGTCGAGTCGCCGGGCCCGGGCGTGGAGGCCGACCCCGAACCGCTCTGTCAGTACGCCGGCCAGGGCGTCGAGCTGATCGACGAGATCCTCCCGGCGGCCGAGATCGTCGCTCGCCTCGCCTGAGCGCGGGCCCGGCGCCGGCGCGAGCCCGGCCTGAGCGCGAGCCTAGCGCCAAGCCGCGTGCCGCACCGCGCGCGCCGAGTGCCACCTCCGAACCTTTCCGCGCAGGTCGCGCGACATGTGCGCCTTCCGGCACATTGCGATGCTTCTATGGCTGTCAAGTCGTGAGCAGGGTCCGATCGTGGTTGCTGGCGAGGGGTGGCGATGGGTGGTGTTCGAGTTGGCGCCAGATGGAGCGGGCCAGGTAGCGCTTCAGGATGCGGATGATGTCGCGGCGTG
>JBBQFB010000049.1:0-20839 GCA_038321545.1 Gaiellales bacterium | reverse complement strand
GGCCGTCGCCGACCTCGTCGACGCGCTCGTCGAGCGGGGCACGGTACCCGGCGCGCAGCTCGCCGTCGCCGACGCGAACGGCGTCGTGTTCCGCCACTGCGCGGGCCACGCCGACCGTGACAAGACGGTTGCCGTGGACGCCGCGACGCGGTTCGCGCTCGCGTCGCTGACGAAGCCCCTGGTCGCGGCGGCCGCCCTCGTCGCCGCCGAGGAGGGGTCGGTCGACCTCGACGCGCCGGTGGCCGATCACGTGCCGCGGGTGCCGGTGGCGCTCACGCTGCGGATGCTGCTCGCGCACTACAGCGGGCTGCCGGAGGGCGCGGACGTCGCACTGGCCGCGTGGCCCGAGCTGAGCGATGCCTACGCCGCCGTCGTGCCGGAGCGGCCGCCCGGCGAGCGCCGCATCTACTCGAACCCGGCCTACGCGATCGCCGGCGCAACGATCGAGCACGCCACCGGCATCGCGATCGACAGGTACCTGCACGAGGCCGTGCTGGCGCCGCTCCGCATGACATCGACGTCGCTCGGTCTGCCGCCCGGCACGCCGGGGGCGTGGGTTCGCGACGCCGGGCTGTTCACGTCGGGCGTGCCGCTGTTCAACAGCGACTGGTTCCGCGCCACCCCGATGCCGCAGTCGGCCGCGTGGTCGACGGCCGCCGACTACGCGGCGTTCCTGACCTGCCTGCTCCGCGAGGGCGCGCCGATCCTGGCGCCCGAGACGGCCGCCGAGATGCTCACCAACCAGGGCGGCGAGCTGGCCGGCGGTGTCGAATCGTTCATGACCTGGCCGGTGGCCGACTGGGCCGTCGGCCTCGAGCTGCGCGCCGCGAAGGAACGGCACTGGACCGGCACGGCACTGTCACCGAGCGCGGCGACGCACTTCGGTGCGTCGGGCACGCTCTGCTTCGTCGATCCGGCGCACGGCATCGCGGCCGCCCTGCTGTGCAACCGCGGGACCTACTCGGGCTGGATGCTCACGGCCGGCGCGTGGCCGGACATCGTGGCCGCCATCGTCAGTTCCGGCTGAACGTCACCGAGAGCTTGAGGGTTTGCGTGATCCAGACGGCCTTGTCCTTCGGCCGGAAGATGATCTGGTAGCGGTACGTGCCCGTCTTGCGGTGCACGACCGCGAACGCGAAGGTGCCGTTCGTTCGCGTCCGTAGCACGGCGACTGCGACGTACTTCTTCGAGCCGGGTGATCGGCGCTTCAGGAGGATCGTGCCGGCGTTGCGGGCACCGGGGATGTCGATCAGCCCTTTGATCCGGTACGGCTGGCCGCGCTGCACGAGCTTCGTGGTCAGCTCGATGTTGGGGCCGATGCCGAGGACGACGGGGATCGCATCGGCCGCAGAGAGTCCCGTGATGATCGGGTCGCTCGGCCGCGCCACATCGGCGACGATCGTGAACGAGTGCGACGGCACGAACGTGCGCGAGAAGCTGCCGTCGGCGAGCGTGACGACGTCGGCGAGCGGCTTCGGCGCCTCGCCAGCGTGCGTGATCGTGGCCAGGTGGACGATCGTTCCCGCGGGCGGCGCGAGGCTGTTGTCGTCGACGACGGCGCCGCGGACGACGACGGCGCTCGCGAACGAGGCCTGGTACAGCTTCACGCCGGCGCCGGTGACGCCCTGGGGGGTGACGGCCCTGGTGTCGTCGAGCTCGATGCCGATCGTGGCCGCGTTGGCGGGCGCTGCGATCAGCGCGAGGCCGGTGATGGCGAGGGGGAGGATTCTGCGCACGTCACCCAGTCTAGGCTAGAGTCGCGGATTCGTCAGGTTTTCAGAGGATCGAGTCACACCGATATCCGTTTCCCACACTATGCTGAGTCAGAGATGCAGCCCGCCCGGACACGGATGTCTGGCGTCACGCTCACGGTGGCGCTGCTCGCGATCCTCACGCCGCTCGCCCATGCCGGCGCGCGGTCGGGCGACGGCCCGGGACCGGTCTCGCGGGGAGCGGCGAGCGCGGCGGCGCGGCTGATCGTCCCGTTCGGCGCGCCCGACGGCTACGTCTTCACGGTGCAGCCCGCCGCGTCCGCTGCGATGCGCGCCGCCGGCGCGACACCGCTGATGGCCGCGACCGGCATCTGGCGCGTGAGCGGCTCCGCCGGAGCGGGCTTGGCCGCGCGCCTCCGCAGCAGCGGGCAACTGATCGCGGTCGACCGCAACGTCCGGCGCCAGTCCCGCGCGGCCGACCCGCTCCGTGCCGGGCAGTACGCGTTCGGGGCGATCAACCTGCCGTCCACGCTGCCGGTGCCGTCGCGGCGGATCCTGGTCATCGATACGGGCCTCGACGTGACGCATCCCGACATCGCGGCGCGCGCACCCGGAACCACGTTCCTCGCGAACCCGCAGAGCGTCACGCCGGTGGACGGCGACGGCGAGTGGCACGGCACCGCCGTCGTGTCGACCATCGGCGCCGCCGTCGATGGGACCGGCGGCGAGGGCATCTACCCGGCTGCCACGATCGCGATGTGGGACGCGAGCATGCACCCCGCCGGCGCGTGTGCGCCTGGCGGCTGCATCGACGGTGCGCAGGTGATCGCCGGCCTCGACTGGGCGATCGCGAAGCACTTCGACATCGTGTCGTTGTCGCTCGGCTCGCCCGACTTCTCCTACTCGGAATTCCTGGCGGTCGAGCGGGCCATCGCCCACGGCATCCTCGTCGTCGCGGCCGCCGGCAACGAGGCCCAGGTCGCGAACGGCTTCGAGTACCCGGCCGCGTACGACCACGTGCTCAGCGTGGCAGCGTCCGACTCCGCGGGGGCCTGGTCGACGTTCTCGAACGTCGTGCCGACGAACGACCTGGCGGCGCCCGGGGTGGGCGTGTACGCGGGCATCCCTCAGGGCTTCGACATCACCGCCGGCGGCGGTCCGACGCCGCCTTGCGATCCGCTGCCGGGCCTCGCACAGCCCGGGTGGTGCCAGGTGGACGGCACCAGCTTCTCGACGCCGATCACGGCCGCCGCTGCAGCGGTCGTGTGGTCGGCGCGTCGCGGTCTGACGGCGCTCCAGCTGGCCGATGTGCTGCGCGGTGGTGCGCGCCCGGGCCTCGGGCAGAAGGGCGCGTTCGACGATCACTTCGGGTTCGGCCTGCTGGACGTGACCCGGTCGCTCCGCCTGAAGGCGCCGCCGAAGGACCTCCGCGAGCCGAACGGCGACGTGCCGATGGTCACCGGCGCGGGCGGGTTCGGGAAGCCCCAGACCGCGATCCTGCGGGCGACCCAGCACAAGGTCCACCTCGCCGCCGCGGCCGACTACGCAAAGGACCCCGAGGACCTCTACCGCGTCGATGTGCCGGGCACCGCGAAGCGCTTGAAGCTGTTCCTGCGACACGGCTCGCGGGACCTGAACGTGTGCGTCTGGCGCTGGACGCTGCGCACCGTGCGCCTGCAGGACGACGCGTCCGAGCGGGCGCTGATCGGCTGCTCACGGCAGACGCGCGGTCACAACGACTCGCTCACGGTGAAGCTGAAGCGCGGCACCCGGCGCGTGTTCGTCGACGTGTACGTGCCCCGCACGAGCGCGTTCGCCGGCAGCTACACGCTCGCGATCACCCGGTCGTAGCGACGATGCAGCCGCGCGCCTTCTGCCCGTTCTGTGCATCGCCGCTCGGTGCGGTCGTGGGCGTGGCGCAGGGCTGTCCGGGGTGCGGACGGCCCTTCTACCACAACGCCGCGCCCTGCTCGGCCGTGATCGTCGAGGACGCCGGCCGGGTGCTGCTGGCGCGCCGCGCAGCCGATCCGGCGCGTGGTCTGTGGGACCTGCCGGGCGGGTTCTGCGAGCCGCGGGAGACGCCCGCGGACTGCGCCGTGCGCGAGCTCCGCGAGGAGACGGGCGCCGACATCGAGGTGACCGGCTTCCTCGGGCACCTGGTCGATATGTACGGTCCGGGCGGGGACGCGACGCTGAACTGCGTGTTCCGGGCGCGGCTGGTCGGCGACCCCGTGCTGGTCGCGGCCGACGACGTGGCGGAGCTGCGCTGGTTCGCCGCCGACGAGCTGCCGCCGCGCGACCGGCTCGCGTTCGCGAACACGGCCGAGGCGCTGCGCCGCTGGCGCGACGCCTGACGCCATTTGCAGGGACGGGTCGGGCGGCGCAGAATCCACACGTCCGCATGGATTGGCAGGAATGGAACGATCTGTCGGCTCCCGAGCTGACCGACGAGGACGACTTCGACGCATGGTTCGCGTCCGGTTTCCGGACGCTCGAGATCTATCTCGCCCGGCACGCCGCGTTCGACGCGTGGTGCCGCGACCAGTTCCGCCGTTACGGTGCCGAGCCCGGCCCCGCGACGTCTAGCGCAGGATGATCGGCCGGTAGACGTCGGTCGGCGGGACGCCGCTGGCGAGCATGCTCCACTTGTAGAGACGGATCGTCGCCTTACGGGAGTGCAGGCCGGCGATGCTGACGTTCAAGCGTATCTCGCGCGGCTTGCCGGCCACGAACGAGAACTGCCGCGCCGCCAGGATCTTGCGGCCGACCTTGATCGAGATATACACCGAGCCCGTCGCGCGGGACGTGACGATCATCCGCACCTGGCGCTTCGTCTTCGACAGCCTCACGACCGGCTTCGGCGTGATCGCCGCAATCGTGCGCCCGTCGTCCTGCACGCGCACGTTGAACGCCTCCGGCGCCGACGCGACCTGCGAGGAGCCCCACAGGACCCACGTCGTGACCTGTCCGTCGTAGGAGCCGGAGCGCGGGAAGACGTGGTCGAGCGTCGGCTGATCCACCGTCGTGATGCTCGCGCTGCCGTCGCCGAAGTTCCACACGCGGCGCACGCGGCAGATGGGCGACGTCGTCAGGCATGCGTTGCTGGGATCGTTCCAGCGCACGTGGGCCGTGACCGAGGCCCGCACGCCGGTCACGCGGACATCGGACAGCTGGATTTCGGTGATCGGCGTGGCCAGGTCGGGCCGGATCGTGACCGAGAGGGTCTGGTCGCTGTAGAGCGGCAACGATCCCGTGGTCGTGTCGCGGGCGCGCACCGTGATCGAGACGGGCGCCAGCGCGCGGACACCGGCCGGGACCTTGATCTGGACGGCGTTGCCGACGATGGTCGCGATGCCGGCGCTATTCAGCGGCGAGTCGGCCAGCAGGATGCTGTAGACGATCGGATCGTTGATGTCCGGGTCGACGGCGTGCAGCGGCACGGTCACGACGGCACCGCCCTCGTCCACGATGGCAGGCGCGGGCGCGTCCAGCTCGGGCGCGCCGTTGGTGACGGTGACGGCGTGGGACGCGACCACCTGCGAGAAGACGCCGTCGCCCGCGCGTCCGGTGACCGAGTCGGCGCCGGCATACGAGGCGTCGGCGGCGTAGGTGCTCATGCCGTTGACGGTCGTGACGGCGCCGTGGGGCGGGTCGTCGACCGAGAAGGTGACCGGGTCGCCGTCGGCGTCGCTCCAGTTCAGCCAGTTGGTGACGCTGAAGCTCGTGTTCTTGCCGATCGTCTGGGTGGTGCCGAGCAGCGGGAACGTCGGCGCCGTGGTGCCGTGGGCGAGCTCGGCCTCGGACACCGTTCCCAGGCCGCCGTTGGCGTCGGGGAAGTAGCTCGAGACGACCGCCCGTTTGGCGTCGGGGAAGTTGTACTCCGCGACATCGGTGCGCTCGCCGAGCGACGCTCCGCCGCCGGGCGCGTAGCCGGCGGGGCCGTTCAGCGTGATGTCGCGGCTGCGGGCCGCGCCGGCGATCGACGTCTGGAATGCCTCGAACGTGCCGTTGCGGGTATCGAGGTAGACGATGTCGGCGCGCGTGCCGTTGGCCGCCACGCTCGGCATCAGCTGCGACGCCGACCCGGACGCCGACGCGACCTGCACCGGCGACGACCAGCTCGTGTACGGGGCGACCGCGGTGCTGTAGAAGACCCGGGTGCGCGATCCGCCGGCGGCCGATTCCGTCCAGACGACGTGGCACCTGCCGGCGCTGCACGAGATGGACGGAGCGCCGACGGCGGCGACGGTCTTGGCGCCGGCGGTGACGGAGCCGGGCGGCGTGATCGTGTCGACGCGCTCGGACGCCGCCACGGTGCAGTCGGTGGTGGTGCCGCCGCCGACCGAGCAGACGCGGACGAGCACGTCCTGCTCGTTGCCGGCCGTCGGCTCGCTGAGGTAGGCGATCGCGAGGCCGGTGCCGGTCGTCACGCCGTTCACGATCGACCCGAGGGTCGCGACGGCGGGATACCGGCCGTGGCCGACGACGCGCGTGAAGAACGAGGTCGAGGTGCCGGGATCGGACTGCCAGGCAAGCACGACGTCGTGGTCGTGGGTCGTGCAGTTCTCCTGGTCGGCCGCCACGATCGGACCGCCGGGACGGACGTCGTCGGCGGGATCGCCGAGCACCATCCGCGGCCAGGACTGCAGGTTGCCCGTCGCCGGCGTGAGCGTGTCGGTTGCCGCCACAGCCGTGGTGGCGACGGTGTACTTCCAGATCGAGATGGCACCGTTGGAGGTGGCCGGCGTACACGCGACGTCCGGCGCCGTCGCCAGCTGCGCCGTCGGGACGCCGTTCCCGGTCGAGCCGCCGTCCCAGGCGATCGATGGCTGCTCGGCGTCGGGGATGGCGATGCTCTCCGGCCAGACCGGATCGGTCGTCCCATCACGCCGCCAGATCTGCACCGAGGGGGTGGCGCCGTTGGCGTTCGTCGCCGCGACCAGCCGGTGCCCCGTGGGCGTGCTCGCGACGGACGGGTCGATCTGGCTTCCGCTGGCGCCGGGAGTGGCGTCCCGCACCGTCAGCGGTACCGCCGCGAGCGCGGCGTCAGGCGCCAGACAGAGGCAGGCGAGAACGCTGAGGAGGATCGCTCGACGAGGCATAGGTTTCAGCTACGAGGAAACCTGCTGCCCGCCACGGCAGCACAATCACCACGTGCCTATCACCCATGCTAGTGGTGTCCTCGGATTCGAGCGCTGCCATGATCGGTGGAAACTCCGGAGAATTTGCGAGGTTTCAGTGTGCTTCGCAGGCGGCGGGTTCGGCGAGGTGACTGTGGCACGCTAGAGGGCCCCGTTCCAGAGGTGGAGATGCCGCCCTATCGTCCCGTCGCCGAGAAGCCCGACCACGCTGCCATCGAGCACGCGATCCTCGATCTGTGGGAGCGCGAGGGCACGTTCGAGCAGCTCCGCGAGCAGATTCGCGGCGGTGAGCCCTTCTCGTTCACCGACGGTCCGATCACGGCGAACAACTCGATGGGCGTCCACCACGCGTGGGGCCGGTCGCTGAAGGACCTGTTCCAGCGGTACCAGGCGATGCGGGGCCGCGATCAGCGGTTCCAGAACGGCTTCGACTGCCAGGGCCTGTGGGTCGAGGTCGAGGTCGAGAAGTCGCTCGGCCTTAACTCTAAACCTGAGATTGAGGAATACGGTCTCGACAAGTTCATGACGGCCTGTCGCGATCGCGTCGCCGAGTATTCGGCCGTCCAGACCCGCCAGTCGAAGCGGCTCGGCATGTGGATGGACTGGGAGCGGTCGTACTTCACGATGACCGACCCGAACATCGAGTACATCTGGCTGTTCCTGAAGCGCTGCGCCGACGAGGGCTGGCTGTACACGGGCCACCGCCCGATGATCTGGTGCCCGCGCTGCGGCACGTCGCTGTCGCAGCACGAGCTGACCGCGACCGACTGCTACCGCGACCTCACGCACCCGTCGCTGTACGTCTACCTGCCGCTGGCCGATGCCACCGACGAGGCGGTGGTGGTGTGGACGACCACGCCGTGGACGCTGCCGGCCAACGTGGCCGCGGCCGTCGATCCGGACGCCGACTACGTCGCGGTCGCCGCCGGCCCCGGCAAATCGTGGGTGATGGCGGGCCGCGTCGAGGCCGTGTTCGGCAAGGCCGCGCGCGTGATCGGGACGGCGAAGGGCTCCGATCTCGTCGGTCGCCCGTACCACGGGCCGTTCGACCATCTGCCCGCGCAGGCGGGCGTCGAGCACCGGATCGTGGCCTGGGACCAGGTCGGTGCCGACGAGGGCACCGGCATCGTCCACATCGCACCCGGCTGCGGCGAGGAGGACTTCAACCTCGGCCGCGACCTCGGCCTCCCCGTGCTCGTCCCGGTCGACGACTCCGGCGCGTTCTACGAGCCGTACGGATGGCTGCACCGCCAGCACACCGCCGACGCGCGCCAGCCGATCATCGAGGACCTCGGCCAGCGCGGCCGGCTGCTGCGCGCCGAGGAGCTGACCCACCGCTACCCGACCTGCTGGCGCTGCGGCACCGAGCTGATCTTCCGCGTCGTCGACGAGTGGTTCATCTCGGCCGACGGCGTCCGCGAGCGCATGATCGAGGCCAACCGCGAGGTTGCCTGGACGCCGGACTTCTACGGCAAGCGGATGGAGGACTGGCTGCGCAACATGGGCGACTGGTGCATCTCCCGCAAGCGCTACTGGGGCCTGCCGCTGCCCTTCTACCGGGCGCCGTCCGGCAAGGTCACGGTCGTGGGATCGGTCGCCGAGCTGCGCGAGCGCGCCGTCGACCCATCGCTCGTCGACGGGCTCAAGGAGCTGCACCGCCCCTGGATCGACGCGGTGAAGATCCGCACCGACGACGGCGAGATCGCGGAGCGCGTGCCCGAGGTCGGCGACTGCTGGCTGGACGCCGGCGTCGTCCCGTTCTCGACCCTCGGCTGGGGCCGCGACACGTTCGTCGAGGGGGGCTACGCGAAGGGCGCCGGCGAGGGCCTGACCAAGGCCGACCTGCCCGACCACGCCTACTGGGAGAAGTGGTTCCCGGCTGACTGGGTGTCGGAGATGCGCGAGCAGATCCGGCTCTGGTTCTACTCGCAGCTGTTCCTGAGCGTGGTGCTGGTCGGCAAGGCGCCGTACAAGCGGGTGCTCGGGTACGAGAAGGTGCACGACGAGACCGGGCGCCCGATGCACAAGTCGTGGGGCAACGCGATCTGGTTCGACGACGCCGTCGACAAGATGGGCGCCGACGTGATGCGGTGGCTGTTTGCCGGCCAGAACCCGGCCCAGAACATCAGCTTCGGATACGGCCCCGCGACCGAGGTGCGCCGCCGTCTGCTGACGCTGTGGAACTCGTACCGCTTCCTCGTGCAGTACGCCGAGATCGACGGGTTCACGCCCACCTACTCCGACCTCGAGACCGGACCGCCCGCGGCCACGCCGCTCGACCGCTGGATCGTGGCGCGCGCCCAGGTCGTTGCGTCCGCGGCCGGCGCCGCGCTCGACGAGTACGCGACGCCGCCGTTCACCCGCGAGGTGGAGGGGTTCGTCGATGACCTCTCGAACTGGTACATCCGCGGCTCCCGCGCCCGGTTCTGGAAGAGCGAGGACGACGGCGACAAGCAGGCCGCGTTCCGGACGCTCTGGTACGGCCTCGTCCAGACCGCGCGCATGATCGCGCCGGTGATGCCGTTCCTGGCCGACGAGCTGTGGCAGACGCTCGTCCGCGACCACTGCCCGGACGCGCCGCCGTCGGTGCACCTGTCGGGCTTCCCGGTGGCCGTCGCGGCGATCTCCGACCCCGAGCTGGTGCGGGCCATCGAGGCGACGCAAACGGCGATCCGCCTGGGCCGCACGGCGCGGGCGAAGGCCGGCCCTCCGGCCTCGAAGCTGCGCCAGCCGCTACGGGAAGCCGTCGTCGCGGCGCCCGCCGCGCTCCGGCGGGCCCTCGAGGACCACGCCGCCGAGATCGCTGCCGAGCTGAACGTGAAGGGGGTGCGCGTCGTCGAGGACGCCGCCGAGATCGTGACGATCGAGCTGGTGCCGAACTTCCGCGTCGTCGGCAAGCGCCTCGGCAAGGCGGTGCCCGAGGTGCAGCGGCTGTTGCGCGAGGGCACCTACGAGCGGGACGGCGATCGCATCACGGTCGGCGGTCACGTGCTCGAGGCCGGCGACTACGAGGAGCGGGTCAGCTCCCGTGAGGGCCTCACGGTGGAGCACGAGGGCACGATCGCGGTCGGCATCGACATGGTGCTGGACGACGCGCTGGTGGACGAGGGCATCGCGCGCGACCTCGTCCACCACCTGCAGGCGCTGCGGCGCGATGGCGGCCTGGCGGTCACCGACCGGATCCGTGTCAGCTTCACGGCCAACGATCGCGGTCGCCGCGTGCTGGACGCGCACGGACCGTTCATCGCCGGTGAGGTGCTGGCCGTGGCGATCGAGCCGGGTGCCGCCGACGGTGGTCTGGCCGTCTCGGCGGAGGGCGCCGAGGTCACGCTCAGGGTCTCCCCGGCGTAGCCCGCCGTCCGGCGGGCCCCGCTCGGAACGGAGCCGCGATCGCCGAGGCCCGGGGTCGGGCCCTGGCCGCGCTCCACCGCGGCCGCCGGCGCCCGTCGGGGGAGGAGTCGGGCACCGGCGACGGCGGGGTGGTCAGCGGACGGTTCGGTCGTGCATCCGGGACAGGCGGGCCGGGGGATCTGGAACCACCGTACGCCCGTCCGTGACGGACCCGTCAGCTTCATGACATGCATGTCACAGACGTGTCATGTTGCGGACCATTCCAGCGACCGGCGAAGACCGGCTGCTGCGCTACGCTCGCCGCCATGGCAGACCAACTGATTCCCGTCAACCGGCTCCGCGCCATGCTCGGAGCAGGTGAGCGAGGCGTCGGCACCATGGTCGCCGAGCTCCGTCAGCCCTCCGTCATGCAGCTGCTCGCGAACGCCGGGTTCGACTTCGTCATCATCGACGGCGAGCACGGCCCGTTCGGCCCCGAGACGGTCGCCGACCTGGCTCGCGCCGCCGTCGCCTGCGGCGTCACGCCGATCGTCCGCGTGCCGGCCGGCGACTACGTCCCGATCGCCCAGGCGCTCGACGCCGGCGCGCAGGGCGTGATGGTGCCCCGCATCGTCGGCGTCGACGATGCCGCCGACGCCGCGTCGATCGCGACCTACCCGCCGGACGGCCGTCGCGGCTCGGCGATGGCTCGCGGCCACACCGCGTTCCGCGGCGGTGACGTCGCGGCGGCGATGGCCACCATGAACGCCGAGCGGATCGTGATGATCCAGATCGAGACGCTCTCGTCGCTGGAGGTGTGCGAGCAGATCGCGGCGCTGCCCGGCGTCGACGTGCTGTTCGTCGGCCCGAACGACCTGTCGATCGCGATGGGCGTCGCGGGACAGATCACGCACTCGCTCGTCGAGGACGCGATCGACCGCGTCGCCGCTGCGTGCCGCGCGGCCGGCATCTGGTCGGCCGTGCAGATGAACACCGTCGAGGGCGCCGTCCGCTGGGCACCCCATGTCGACCTCGTCAGCCACTCGGCCGAGATCGGGATGCTGCAGGCGGCCGCCACGTCGGCGGTGGCCGCGGTGCGGGCCGCGGCGGTCTAGAGCAGGTCGCGCGGGAACGACTCGCGCCAGGTCCGCTCGAAGAACGGCTCGCCGTCACGGAATACGCGCTGGCTGATCGCCAGGTGGATCAGGTCGCGGTCGCACCACTGCTCGAGACGGCCCTCGCACCGGGCGCTGACGCCCGGGTGGTCGCACTCGGCGATGTTCTCGGTGACCACGCGGCAACTGGCCGGGTCGTCGTCGGCGATGGTGCTCCACGTGACGCCGGAGCCGTAGCTGCGGCCGCCGTCCCAGGTCTTCTCCCAGCCGTGGGTGGAGCGGTTCTCGGTCGTCCGGGCGCCGTGGTCGCGCGTCTGCGTCCAGGTGTGCGCCGGCCCGTCCAGCGTCAGCACCGGGTTCGGGCCCTGCTCGGTCACCTCGGGCAGCGCCGGCGGCGCCACCTCGACGGCCGGATCGGGCGCCGGCAGCACCAGGCGGCCGCCGTGCACCGTAATGGCGACGGGCTCGGGCGACGGCCACAGGATCGGCCAGTGTGCGCCCGCCAGCGCGAGCCGCAGCGTGTGGCCGGCCGGGATCACGGTGCCGGTCGAGACCAGCGGCACGCGCACCTGGTAGCGCTCGCCGGGCTCGAGCGCCGTGGGTTCCTCGTGCGAGTCGCGATGCGTGAGGTTCAGGCCGCCCCGGCAGACGAGCGCCGAGAAGCCGTCCGGGTGGACGTGCTCGAGCCGGGCCGCGACCAGCGCCACCGGCCGGTCGGCCGACACCTCGAGCTCGAGGAAGGGTGCACCGAGGATCTCGATCGGAGCGGCCAGCGGCCCCAGGTCGTAGGTGAGCGAGTGCCGGTCGTCGGTCGCCATGTCGGCCGACTGGCCGACCGGCGGACCGCCGGCGCCCCACCACGGCGCGCCGTGGCCGACCCACTGCGGCCCGTCCCACGTGCGCGGCGGCAGCGACGGCGGCGCGGCGTCCGCGAGCCGCTCACCGGCCAGATGCAGCACGGTCGCGGGCGCCTCCGTCGGCCACGACGTGAACGCCCGCCACCGGCCAGGTGCGATGTCGGGGAACGGCTCGGGAGCGACGCCGTCCCGCAGGTAGGCAAGCAGCAGCGGCTCCCGATCGACGCCGTTGTCGACGTCGTTCAGGAAACGGTCGAACCACCGGCACATCAGCTCGCGGTGATCGAACGCCGGCTCCGGCCAGGCGACGTGCGGCCGGGTGTGCGCCCACGGCCCGATGATCGCCCTGCGCGTCGTCGGCGCATGCTCGAGCAGCGCCAGGCACGCGTCCTGGTACGTGTCGATCCAGCCGCCGATCGCCAGCACCGGGCACGTGATCGCGGCCCAGTCCTCGCACCACGAGCCGTGCTTCCAGTAGGCGTCGCGACGCGCGTGCCGCAGCTTCTCCATCGGCCACTGCGGCGTCCGCTCCAGCCGGTCGCGCCAGACCTGCACCCAGTCGTCGCCGACGATGTCGGGCCGTGGCGGCAGGCCCATCTCGGCCACCATCTCGCCCGGCCAGCCTGCCGACTCGTTCACCTGGAGCGTGCCCGAGACGTAGTGGACGTCGGACTGGTACCGGTCGGCCGTGAAGTGGATCGGGACGATCGCGTGCAGCTCCGGCGGCCGGCGCATGGCGACCTGGACGGCGTTGAACCCACCCCACGAGACGCCCGTCATGCCGACCCTGCCGGTGCACCACGGCTGTCGGGCGATCAGCTCGATGGCCCGCACGAGGTCGTCCTGCTCCTGCTCGAGATACTCGTTCTCGAGGATCCCGGTCGACGACCCCGAGCCGCGCAGGTCGATCCGCACGGACGCGAACCCGCGCGAGGCGACGAACGCGTACACGTCCCAGTCGCCGGACAGGAAGTCGTCGTCCTTGCGGTACGGGACGGCGTCGATGACGGCCGAGAAGGTGCCGGGAGCGTCGGGCAGGAACACGGCGGCGGACAGGACGGCGCCGTCATCCATCACGAGACCGAGGTGGTCGATCCTCCGTACGGGGTAGGGCATGGCGTGTGATCCTACCGATCGCCGCACGGCCGCAGGGCCGCTGCGACGATCCGTGACGTGACCGGCATCCTCTGGGCGCTCGGTGCCTCGTTCGGCTGGGGCACGGCCGACTTCCTCGCGGGCATGCAGGCCCGTCGCTCGCCGGTGGTCGTGGTCGTGCTGATCTCGTCCGCCGTCGGCATCGTCGGCATCGGCACGATCGTCGCCGTCCGCGGCATCGGGCCGCCGGACGGCCGCGAGCTGGTCGCATCGCTCGCCGTCGGCGTGGTCGGCGTGGTCGGGGTGCTCGCGTTCTACCGGGCGCTCGCGATCGGCGCGATGAGCGTGGTCGCCCCGATCGCTGCGACCAGCGCCGCCGTGCCGGTGCTGTACGGCGTCATCGACGGCGAGCGGCCGGCGCTGCTGCAGTGGGTCGGGATGGTGATCGCGATCGTCGGGTGCACGCTCGCGGCGCGGGAGGGTTCGGCCCGGCTGCACGCGACCCAGTGGCGGCTGTCGGTCGGTCTCGCGGTGTGCGCGATGCTGGCGATCGGTGCGCAGCTGGTCGCGGTCGACATCGCGTCGGCCCACGATCCGCTGTGGACGATCCTGATCGCGCGGATCGTGGTCGTGACCGCCTTCGGGATCGCGGCGCTCGTCACGCGGCCGGCGTTCGGCGAGGGCGACCCGCGCAAGCTGGTCGTGATCGGCGCCATCGACGCCGGCGCGAACGCCTCGTTCGCCATCGCGACGACGACCGGCCTGCTCGGCATCGTCGCCGTGATCGGATCGACGTTCCCGGTGATCACGGTCGGGCTCGCACACCGGCAGCTGGGCGAGCGTCTCGGACGCGGCCAGCGAGCGGGCGTCCTGATGGCGCTGGCGGGCGTCGTGCTGATCACGGCCCGCGTCTGAGTCGGTTCCGTAAGCTTCCGCCATGCGTCTCACGCCCCGTGAGCAGGACCGCCTGACGATCTTCCTCGCCGCGCAGCTGGCACGGGCGCGGCGGGAGCGCGGGTTGCTGTTGAACGTGCCGGAGGCGTCGGCGCTGATCTGCGACGTCTTCTGCGAGGCGGCGCGCGACGGTGCGACCCTGGCCGAGGCGACCGCGAGGGCCCGCGCGGCGCTCGGCCCCGCCGACGTGCTGCCCGGTACCGCCGACGTGCTGCACCGCCTCGAGATCGAGGCGCTGTTCGACGACGGGTCGCGGCTCGCGGTGATCGACAACCCGATCGGGGGCGCGGGTCTGGGCGACGCGGCGCCCGGTGCGGTGCTGACGGCGGACGGGCCGGTGCCGTACCCCGACCTGCCGGTGACGCCGCTCGAGGTCTCCAACACGGCGCCGGTGCCGATCGCCGTCACCAGCCACTGGCACTTCTTCGAGGCCAACCCGCGGCTGCGCTTCGACCGCGCCGCGGCGTTCGGCCGCCGGCTGCGGATCCCGGCCGGCGCGAGCGTGCGGTTCGAGCCGGGAACGACCCGTGCCGTGGAGCTGGTGGACATCGGCGGCGACCGGATCGCGATCGGCTTCGCCGGCCTCGTCGACGGTCCGCTGGACGCGCCGGGTGCCCGCGAGGCGGCGCTCGCGAAGGCTCGCGCCTGCGGCTACGAGGGGGCCTGATGCTCGATCGCGAG
Source organism: Gaiellales bacterium (assembly GCA_038321545.1). Lineage (GTDB taxonomy): Bacteria > Actinomycetota > Thermoleophilia > Gaiellales > F1-60-MAGs149 > VFJZ01. The sequence continues at coordinate 5,954 of JBBQFB010000049.1, read as the reverse complement.
GCGTACGCCCGCACCTACGGCGCGACCACCGGCGACCGGATCCGGCTCGGTGACTCCGGGCTGACGATTCGCATCGAGTCCGACGCGACCCGGCCCGGCGACGAGCTGCTGCTCGGCTTCGGCAAGACCGGCCGCGACGGGCTGATGGCGAAGGCCGTCACCGGCACGTGCGACTTCGTGATCCCGAACGTCGTGATCGTCGACCCGATCCTCGGCGTCCGCAAGGCCGCGATCGGTATCCGCGACGGGCGCATCGCGGCGATCGGCCGGGCCGGCAATCCCGACACCATGGACGGCCCGATCGACGTGGTGGTCGGTACGAACACGGCCGTCTACTCGGGTGAGGGCCTGATCGCCACCGCCGGGTCGATCGACACGCACGTCCACCTCCTCTCGCCCCGCATCGTCGACCAGGCGCTGGCGTCCGGCATCACGACGATGGTGGCCCAGGACTTCGGGCCGGTCTGGAACCTCGGTGCCAGCCCGGCGTTCGCGCTGCGGCGGATGCACGCCGCCATGGACCAGTGGCCGCTCAACATCGCGTTGCTGGCACGGGGGTCGTCGTCGCGTCCCGAGCCCCTCGAAGACAGCCTGATCGCGGGCGCGGCCGGCCTCAAGATCCACGAGGACGTGGGCGCGCACGCGACGGCGCTCGACATGGCCCTGACGGTGGCCGAGGCGTTCGACGTGCAGGTCGCCGTGCACACGGACGGCCTCAACGAGTGCCTGTCGGTCGACGACACGCTGGCGGTGCTGGCCGGCCGCACCATCCACGCGTTCCACATCGAGGGCTGCGGCGGCGGGCACGCGCCCGACGTGCTGCGGCTGCTCGGCGAGCCGAACGTCATCGCCTCGTCGACCAACCCGTCGATCCCGTTCGGCCGCGACACGCTGGCCGAGGCCGAGAACATGGTGGTCGCCGTGCACGCCCTGCGCGACGACTTCGCCGACGACCGCCAGAACGCGCGCGACCGCGTGCGGGCCGGCACGATGGGCGCCGAGGACGTGCTGCACGATCTCGGCCTGATCGCGATCACGTCGTCCGACTCGCAGGGCATGGGACGGGTGGGGGAGACCGTGCGCCGCACGTTCCAGCTGGCCGCGAAGATGCGCGCCGAGCGCGGCGACGACGGTGCCGGCGACGACAACGAGCGCGTCCTGCGCTACCTCGCCAAGTGCACGATCAACCCCGCCATCGCGCACGGGCTGTCGCACGAGGTGGGCGCGCTGACGCCGGGCCGGATGGCCGACATCGTGCTGTGGGCGCCGTCGCAGTTCGCCGTCAAGCCCGAGCTGGTCCTGAAGTCGGGGTTCCCGGCGTGGGGCGCGGTCGGCGACCCGAACGCGACCACGCTGATGGCCGAACCGACCTTCATCGGGCCGCAGTTCGGCGCGGTCGGAAGTGCGGCGGCCGAGCTGTCCGTGGCGTTCGTCTCGAAGGCCTCGCTGGCGACCGGCCACGCCCAGCGCCTCCCCACGCACAAGCGCCTGTCGGCCGTGTCGGGCTGCCGTCGCATCGGCGCCGCCGACATGGTGCGCAACGCTCGCCTCGGCGCCGTACGGGTCGATCCGATCACGCACCGCGTGACGCTGGACGGAGAGCGCGTCGACTCGCAGCCGGCCGACTCCGTGACGCTCTCGCGGCTCTACCTCCTCGGATGATCGTCGTCTGCGCCCCCGACAAGTTTCGGGGCTCGCACGACACGGAGGAGGCGGCCGAGGCGCTCGCTGAAGGGGCCCGCGCGGCCGGCTGCGAGGCGGTCTGCCACCCGCTCGCCGACGGCGGCGAGGGCACGATGGAGCTGATCCGCCGTGCCCGGGCCGGACGCCGCATCGAGCTGGTCGCCGCCGACGCTCTCGGCCGCCCGCGGCCGGCCGCGATCGCGCTGCTCGACGACGGCACGGCCGTGGTCGAGGTGGCGGAGGCGATCGGCCACGTGGCTCCGGCAGAGCGCGACGTGCTGGCCGCGTCCAGCGCCGGCGCCGGCGCGCTGCTGCTCGCCGCCCTGGACGCGGGCGCGCGCCGGATCGTCGTCGGCCTCGGCGGATCGGCCACGGTCGACGGCGGACTCGGGCTGCTGGGTGCGCTCGGGTGCACGCTGCGGGACGCCGACGGGGTCGTGCTGGCCGGCTCGGGCGCCGACCTCGCGCGGGTCGCCGCGATCGACCGGTCGGGGCTCGATCCACGCATTGCCGCGACCTCGATCGTGCTCGCGCTCGACGTCTCCAGCCCGTTCTGCGGCCCGGCCGGGGCGGCCGCAGTGTTCGGGCCGCAGAAGGGTGCGACGCCGTCGCAGGTCGAGCTGCTCGACGCGGGGCTGGCGCGGCTCGCACCGCTGCTCGGCGATGCCGCAACCGTCACCGGAGCCGGCGCGGCCGGTGGTCTCGGAGCCGCGCTGGCATGGCTCGGCGCCGAGCCGCGCGCCGGTGCCGACCTCGTGATGGACGAGACGCGGTTCGTCGACGTGCTCGACGGAGCGTCGCTCTGCCTGACCGGCGAGGGGAGCGTCGACCGGCAGACGGTGACCGGGAAGACCGTCGCCCGCGTCGTGGTCGCCTCGGTCGCGCGCGGCGTCCCGGTGGGTGTCGTCGGGGGAGCGGTCGACCCCGCCGCCGCCGACGCGCTGTACGGCCTCGGCGCAGCGGCCGTGCTGGCCGCGAGCCGCGGCCCGGCAACGCTGGACGAAGCGTTCGCCGATGCCCGCGCGAACGTGGCCGCCACGGCGCGCGCGCTGTGCGGCATGCTCAGAGCGTGAGCACCCTCGGCCGCTACCGCAAGCAGGCGCTGCGCACCCAGCTGTCCGGCTGGGGCGGCCGCGCGGCCATCATCGCGCCGGCGCTGGTGATCGGGATCGCCGGCGCGTTCTCGACGCAGTCCGTGGCCGGCGCGTTCCTCGGCATCGGGCTCGGCGCCGTCGGCGGCTTCACGCTGCTGTGGCAGGGCGCGACCGCGCGTGCCATCCGGCTCGCGCTGGAGGCCTGGGGAGGCAACCGCGGGCTCGCGGTCGTCGACCCGGCGCCGCTGCCCGGGCACATGCGCTGGATCGACACGACGGACGGCAAGATGGGACCCGGTCTGGCCGGGGCGTTCGCCGGCGCCGACGGCGGCGTCGGGCACTACACGTACACGACCGGAAGCGGCAAGGACCGCGAGGACCATCCGTACACGCTGGCGTGGACGCAGATCGGCGTGCGCGACGCGGCGGCGGTGTCGCTCGGCCCGCGCGAGTTCGGCAGCGGCCTGTTCAACGGCATCGTCGGCGCGCTGTCCGCCTGGCGGGAGGTGGAGCTCGAGTCGGTCGACTTCGAGAAGCGGTTCGCGCTGTGGGTGTCGGACGAGACGGACGAGCTCGAGGTGCGCCGGTTCTTCACGCCGGCCATGATCGCGCGGTGCCTCGACAACCCGCCGATCGGGCGGCTCGAGATCGGCGACGGCCTCCTCTGCCTGAGCCTCGAGAAGCACCTGCTCGAGCCCGCCGCCCTCGATCGCGCCGCCGCGGAGCTGGAACGGTGGGCTGACGCCCTGCGCCGCAGGTAACGTTCGCGTGCCCGCCCAGGTGGCGCAACTGGTCGACGCGGTGGTCTCAAAAACCACTGTCCGAAAGGACGTGCGGGTTCGAGTCCCGCCCTGGGCACTGCCGTTGGAGTACCTCCGCCGCCATCCCCTCGCCGGGCACGTGCTCGCCGCGTGGCTTCTGTCCCGTCTCGTGCTCCTCGCCGGAGCCTTCACGGGATCGATGCTGGTCGAGGCGGGCCTGATGTCGCACCACCCGCGGTACTTCGGCGACATCGTCGACCTGCTGACGTGGTGGGACGGCCGCTACTACCTGGCGATCGCCCACGACGGCTACCCGGGCGGCGACCCGTCCACGCTGCACGGGTTCTTCCCGCTGGTGCCGGGCACGTTCGCGGTCTTCGGCAACCACCTGCTGCCCGCGTTGCTGCTCGCGAACCTGGCCGGGCTGGCCGCGATCGGCGCTGTCACGGCGCTGACCGCCAGGCTCGTTCCCGGCCCGGCCGCGGCTCGCGTCGCATGGCTGTTCGCGCTCGCGCCGGGCGCGGTCACGCTCGGGATGACGTACACCGAGCCGTACGTCGTCGCGCTCGGCGTCGGCGCCGCGCTGGCGCTGATGTCGGGACGGCCCTGGCTGGCCCTCGCGCTGGGCATCGGGTGCGGCCTGACGCGCGCCCAGGGCTTCGTGTTCGCGATCCCGCTGATCGGTATCGCGCTGCGCGCTCCGCGCCGCAAGCTCGCGCTGGTGGCGGCGACCGGCCCGCTGGTCGGGCTCGCGCTGTTCTGCGTCTACCTCGCGTTCCGGACGGGCGACGGGCTCGCGTACGCGCACGCCCAGGCAGACAACTCGCCGTTCCGCAACCGCACCTCGCCGGGGCTGCACGGGCTGGTCGTCGCGGTCCGGCTGGCGTACCAGAACCTGACCCGCGACGGCATCGTTCCGTGGGAGATCCGCGACACGGTCGGCACCGTCGGGTACGGCGCGCTGCTGGCCGTCGCGGCGTACAGGCGGCTGCCCTGGACGTGGATCGCGGCGGGCGCGCTGGCGCTGCTGATCCCGGTCTCGGCCGGCACGATGGCGGGCACCAGCCGGTACGCGCTGATGGCGATCCCGGCCTTCTGGGTGCTGGCGCTGTGGGCTCGCCGGGAGGGCGTGTTCGTCGCCATGGTGGCGCTCAGCGCCGGGCTGATGGCGCTGAACGCGGTGTGGCTCCCGACGCACTGGCCGTAGGCCCGGAAGCGGCGGGGCGCCGGAGGCGGTCCGGTACGATCAGGCGGTCGGCACGATGGCGTGCCGACGCACGACGCAACGCCGCGTCCCCGCTGGCGTGCGACCCTGCTCTCGGTGGGGACGCGCGAGACCTCGGAGGATCGGGACGTGGATAAACGGGATCTGATCGACAAGTGCCGCGAGCACAACGTGCGGTTCGTGCGGCTGCAGTTCTCGGAGCTGCACGGGCAGCTCAAGAACGTCTCGATCCCGGTCGAGGAGCTCGAGAAGGCGCTCGACAACGAGCTGATGTTCGACGGCTCGTCGATTCGCGGCTACAAGCGGATCGAGCAGTCCGACATGTACTTCCACCCGGACCCGTCGACCTTCGCGGTGCTGCCCTGGCACGAGCGCCCGTCGGGCGCCACCGCGCGCCTGATCTGCGACGTCGCGAACGCCGACGGCTCGCCGTTCGAGGGCGACCCGCGCGTCGCGCTGAAGCGCGTCGTCGCGGAGGCCGCCGAGCTCGGCTACACGATGGCCTGCGGCCCCGAGGCGGAGTTCTTCCTGTTCAAGCGCGACGCCGCCGGCAACCCGACCGTCGACACGCACGACAAGGCGTCGTACTTCGACGTCGCGCCGTCCGACCTCGGCGAGAACACGCGCCGCGACATCGAGGACACGCTCGTCCAGATGGGCTTCCATCTCGAGGCGTCGCACCACGAGGTCGCGATCGGCCAGCACGAGATCGACTTCCGCCACGAGGCGCCGATCGCCTGTGCCGACAACCTGATCACGTTCCGCTGGGTGGTGCGCGTCGTCGCCGCCGAGCACGGCATGCACGCCACCTTCATGCCGAAGCCGATCTTCGGCGAGAACGGCTCGGGCATGCACGTCAACCAGTCGCTCTCGAAGGACGGCGAGAACGCGTTCTTCGACCCGAAGGGCGAGCTCGAGCTGTCCGACTCGGCGTACTCGTACATCGCCGGCCTGATGGAGCACCTGCCGGCCATCACGGCGGTCGCGAACCCGATCGTGAACTCCTACAAGCGGCTCGTGCCCGGCTACGAGGCGCCCGTCTACGTCGCCTGGTCGCCGGGCAACCGCTCGGCTGCGATCCGGATCCCGTCCAAGCGCGGCCGCTCGACGCGGGCCGAGCTGCGGACGCCCGACCCGTCGGCCAACCCGTACCTGGCGTTCGCCGTCATGCTCGCGGCCGGTCTCGACGGC